>NZ_JAYFUL010000030.1:0-72049 GCF_034928825.1 Arcicella aquatica
ATATAAATCTTTAATCATTTGTCTTTGCTTAGGTGTTAAGCTTGCGTTGGTATGTATTTTCATAACACAAAATTAATAAATGTAAGACGTGAATGGGTATAACTTAACAAACCAATTCAGCTATGACTTAGAAACAGGTGATGAGGTTAAAAAAAATACCTTTCCAAAAGAAGGCCCTGAAAAAGTGGGAGACTTAATCGGTTTCTATCCTATTTCTAAAGATTCTATACTGATTACTCCCATGACGATTGGTCAACTTTATTTGGCAAATTCAACGGGAAAAGGTTACAGTAATTTGGATTATACCAAAACTTCAACTGGAGAGTACACTGCATTTGGAGGGTCTATCAATTTCAATCCTATTGTCTTAGATAAAGGAAATCTATATATCCCACAAGGTATTATGAGAGAATGGACATCAATGAGTATTGAAGATTTAACAAAAGCACCATTAGAGTTATCAATCAACGTTAAAAGTAAAAAGGTTGAGTTCCTATCATTTAATTACCCAAAAGAGATTTGGGAATTTGGCTATGTTCCCTTAGATTTTTCAAGAACTTGGAATGGGCAAAAGGTGATTTATTCTTTTCTCTACGATTCAAAAGTTTATGAATTTAAGAATGGAAGTAAACAATATACGGTTCACACCAATGCAAAGAGTATTGATGATATAGCCACCCCCTCGTTTAAAAAAGACGCTGTGAGTTTTGAAGATTATTGTTTTAAGTATGGTGTTTATTTAGGAATTGTATATGATAAATATAGGAAAGTATATTACCGATTTTATCGACCAAAATTAGAACCAGAAAAAGGTGTAAACGTAATGTCCTTGATTGAAAATCCTCCAATTTTTTCAATAATCGTTATGAATGACAATTTTGAAAATATAGGGGAGGTACATTTACCCAAAAAGAAATTCTCTTCTAGCTGTTTTTTTATTTCCGAGAAAGGACTGTACTTAGCTAAAAGTATGGATAATGAAAATAGACTAACCTTTATACCACTAACGCTAAATAAATAGTTCAATTGATTCCCATTACTCGCCAACAAATTGGTTAAACATTCAGAGCTTTGACTGAAAAACTAAATAGTATGATTCAAAAGAATTCATCAATAAAACCCATCGGAGAGTACTAAAACCCCATTTTCTCTTCAAAAAAATTAATACGGCTTGGAAAATGTCCAATTAAGTCCAATCATGTCTAATTAACGGTATTGACTTTTTAGTAATTAAAATACAATTTGAGTTACCCAAAGTCAATACCTTTAATTACTAGATTTGAAATGCTCGACACCAGTTCGGTATAGTATTAAACGTAAGTTTGTTGTCATGCAATGTTTCATGACAAAATGCGTAATATCATTGAGTTTGTATGCGTATTAAAAACCTAATTGATAAAAATAAGAAAAAAACTAAATGAATAAATATGGATTCCATAAGTATCAATTAAATAGCCTATATGCTTTAATACTATCTGTTTTATTAACCTCTTGTAACTCCAAAGATAAAAACGTAGCTACCTTCAAGGATGATTATTCTTTTGAAATAATAGATACCTTAAAAATTAAACATTTAGGCAGAGGAATCGAACTTATTGATGTAAATAAAACAAACGGTGACATGCTTTTTACCAGTGCTATCAGAATGGATACCATCGTGCAAACAGATTCGAATGGAAATATAAAAAATAAGATAAAAGTTTCAGGAGAAGGAGGTAGTGAAATAGGCTTTATTTTTAATCTATCATACATTGGTGATACAGCTATCCTAATAAATAGTAACCGCGGCTTCTTTTTTTATGATTTAAATGGAAAAGCTTTAAAAGGTAAGGCAATCATTGAAAAGACAAGTTTGAAAACATTAGGTTCCAATACTTTCAATCCAAGTATTGCTTCGATAAAGACAGACACAGGTATTGTACTTGCACTACAACTAAAAAACTCACTAAATGATTATCAATTATCAAATATTCATTCTAAAGAAAGTTATCAGAATTATAAATCTCTAACGTTCTATAGCCTCGACAAACATAAATATATAAATGCTCTTGGTTTTGAACCAGAAAGTATTTTCATGGATTTTGATTATCACTATGGCGATATAAATACATTATTTGTTTTTAACCAATTTAATAAATGTTTCTATACATTACATGACCCAGATAGTAAGTTATATAAATATGATGTTTCCTTAAAAAAGATTAAGGTCATAGATTTAGAGCCCGAAAATTTTAAATTACCTATCAAATATAACTTTTCAAAAAATAGTACATCTTCTAAGCACATGGATGTAAATAGTTCTTATGTTTACTTTAGTACAAATAGAGATATTTCCATAGTTACCTATAGAACAGGAATACCAGAAGATGAATATAATAAGACTAATTCAGAGTCAGAAATACCCGAATTATGGAAAAAATACATGAAATACTATGCACTTATACTAATAGATGATAATAAAGTATGTAATGATGTTCCTCTTCCTTATGGGGCTGTTGGTGTGACCAACATTATTGGAGGAAGTAACATGATTCTTAGTACCAATCCTGCTATCACAGAAACGCCTGATGCAACTATCTTTTATAGGTGTAAACTTAAAATTAATAAAAAATAGATTGTGTAATTTTTTAGGTATCCATTATTTTAAAGATTTCAATAGAAGTTAATGACTAAATCTAACATAACAATTTACCTGTTTTCAATAGTCTTTATAACTGCCTGTCAACCCACTAACAGCGAAGAGCAAAAAGAGGAAGAAGGGAAGGCTAAAGTTTCTCAAACCACTGAAAATGTTGTCTCTGTAAAATTGGCAGAAAGTAAACTTAAATCTTTTCCCTTACAAATATTGGCTACAGGCAAAGTTTCTGCACTTACCCAAGCCAAAATCAATTTCAAAACGACTGGGGTTATTGAAAAGATAATGGTATCAAACAGTTCTGTTGTAAAATCAGGACAAGTATTGGCCGTTTTGGATAATGAACAACAGCGTATAGCCCTACAACAAGCCCAAGATAACTTGCAAGATGTACGGGTGGAACTAAATAAATTACTGTTGGAGTATGGGGGTAAAGACCGTGATACCAGTTCGGTATCAAGACGTATCATGGAAAATATCAAAGCCAAAAGCGGCTATACAAAAGCCTTGACAAGTGTACGTGATGCAGAATTGAAATTAGAAAATACTTATCTGAAAGCACCCTACGCTGGGGTTATTGCAAACCTAAAAACCAAAGCTTATAATCCAACACCCGTAACAGAACCTTTCTGTACTATTTTAAGCCGTGATGCTCTGGTGGTTGAGGTCTCAGTACTAGAATCTGAGTTAGGCGTAATTACTTTGGGGCAAATCGCTAAAGTAAAGTCTTTAGCCTATTCTGAAAAAAACTATATAGGTAAAGTATTTGAAATAAACCCTGTTGTAAGCGAGCAAGGATTGGTTTTGATAAAAGTTAGGATTCAAAATCCTGACCAATATTTATTAGAGGGCATGAATGCCCAAGTAATCATCGAAAAAAAACTTCAGAATCAAATTGTTGTCCCGAAAGAAGCTGTGGTAGAGCGTTCTGGTAAAAAGGTAGTTTTTACTTATGATAATGGCTTTGCTAAATGGAACTATATAACAGTTGCTCATGAAAACAGTGAAGAAATAGCTATTTCAGAAGGATTAAAAGCTGGACAAAAAGTGATTGTGGAAGGTAACCTTAATTTAGGACATGATGCTAAAGTAATTGTGGAGAAGTGATGAGAAATCTCCTTTTTAGTTAAAAACTCCTAATAAAAATCACAAAAATGGTTCGTTTCCTTCTCCATCGCCCAATAGCCGTATTGATTACAACCCTTGCTTTGATGGCTTTGGGCTTGGTTACCTTTAATCAAATTCCAGTTTCTTTACTTCCCGAAATCGCTATTCCTGAAATTACGGTTCAGGTAAGTTACCCTAATGCCTCTGCTCGTGAATTACAAAAGACGATTGTAAAACCACTTCGTAATCAACTTCAACAAGTAAATCACCTTTCAGACCTTGAGGCTGAAACGCAAGACGGTTTAGCAATTATTAAACTCCGCTTTGATTTTGGTACGAATATCAATCTGGCTTATATAGAGACACATGAGAAAATAGATGGCATTATGGGGCAATTTCCTCGTGAAATAGAACGCCCTAAAGTAATTAAAGCTGGTGCTGCTGACATTCCTGTTTTTAACTTAAATATTAGTGCTAAAGGCCAAAATGATGAATTTGGCTTACAACTTTCTGAATTTTGCGAGAATGCAATTAGAAGAAGGATTGAACAAATGAAGGAAGTGGCGTTGGTTGACATGACGGGCTTATCCAAACCAGAAGTAATCATTATTCCAGACCGTTCTAAATTGCAAAGCTTAGGTATCACAGAGCAATTTTTATCCCAAATATTACAAAAGAACAATATTGATTTAGGAAATCTATTAGTGAAGGATGGTCAGTATCAATATAGTATTCGTTTTGCCTCAACACTTAAAACACAATCAGATATTGAGAATATATATTTCAAGATTGGAGATATTCAAAAAGGTGGAGAACGGGTTGTACAGCTAAAAGAACTAGCAAAAGTTAAAATTCAAGAGCAAAAATTGAGAGGGCTTTACACCTTTAATGGTAAAAGAGCGGTATGTTTTTCGATCATCAAACAATCGGATACACAATTACTGAAACTCAAAAAAGAATTAAATGCCCAAATTGAGTATTTTAAAAAAGATTATCCACAATTAGATTTTGCCATAAGTCAAGACCAAACAGAATTATTAGATTTATCCATCAACAATTTGATTGGTAACATTTTATTTGGAGGATTATGCACCTTTATGATGATTTTCTTTTTTATGAATGACCTAAAAACGCCTATTTTAATAGGGATTGTCATACCAGTGTCGTTGGTCGTTACTTTTCTGTGCTTTTATTTATTTAACATCTCGATAAACATTGTCTCGTTGGCAGGTTTGGTGTTGGGCATCGGTGAAATCATTGACTCTGCCATTATTGTCATCGAAAATATTGAGCAATACCGAGAAGAAGGACATCCTTTAGACGAGGCTTGTATAGAAGGTACCCAAGAGGTAATTATGCCTTTGTTTACTTCCATTCTTACGAATTCTGCCGTGTTTTTACCGCTCATTTTTATTAGTGGGATAGCAGGTGCATTGTTCTTTGACCAAGCTATTGCCGTTTCGCTTTCATTGGGCATTTCTCTACTATGTTCTTATACCCTAATACCTGTTTTATATCGTTTGTTTTACTTAAAGGAAGAACGTCTAAAAGGGTTTGTTCCAAAGAAAGTCACTTTATTAATGAGATTTTCAGAAAGAGCTTATGATAGCTTGCTTAATTTAGTATTTAGGCAAAAAGCATTGATGCTCATATTCTTTATATTATTAATAGTGATTACCTTTCCTATTTTCAAAAGGCTTGATAAAAGAGGGATGCCAATAATTAGTAGGACAGAATTGGAAACAAAGATTGATTGGAATGAGCCTATAACGATAGAAGAAAATAATAATAGAATCAATGATATTATTAATCAAATTAAATCTGAGTCGTCAAATAGTTTATTAATTAGTGCTTTCGTAGGTCAGCAACAATTTTTGTTAAATCGTGAATTACAGCAAAATTTTAATGAATCCTTATTAAGTATTAAGCTGAAAAGCCAAAAAGATTATGAACAAATCAAGAATAGAATAGCGGATATCACTAAAAATAAATATCCAAATGCTATCACATCTTTTAGTGCTGCTAAAAATGTTTTTGAAGCCTTGTTTAATACTTCTGAAGCGCCCTTGCAAGCTCGTGTTACAAGTAATAATAAAGCCGAAGTGCCAGATATTCAAACGATTAAGCAAGTATATTTTCAACTTTCACAACATGGCTTTAGTTCATCATTACCTGCTCAACAAAGTAGGGTTTATATTCAAATTCTAACAGAAAAAATTTTATATTATGATGTTGACTATGAGCGAATTGTAGAAGTTTTAAAGACCATTTTTAATGAGAATAATGTTGGTAGTCTAAAGGCAGAACAAAAATATATTCCAATTTTATTAGGAGGTAATTCACAAGAAATAGATGCATTAATACAAAGTGCTACTGTGTTGAGTAATAAAGGACAAGTATTGCCTATTAAAGCGCTAATTAGCGTTTCGAACCAAAAAGATTATAAATCTTTCTTTTCAGGTAAAAATGGAGATTATATACCCTTTAATTTTGATTTGAGTAGTGAAAACGTCCCAAATGCTCAACGTGAAATTCAAAGTCTCATTATGAGAAATCCAGATTTGAATGTGAATTTTACAGGAGAGTATTTTAGAAACCTTGATTTTATAAAAGAATTGGGAGTTATTATTTTAGTAGCTATAGCATTACTTTATTTTATTTTAACAGCTCAATTTGAATCATTAGCCCAGCCACTTATCGTAATGTTAACGATTGCTTTTGGATTAACTGGAGCAATGCTTTTTCTTTTTTTGTTTTCCAATAGCATCAATATTATGTCGGCAATAGGGATGATAGTTTTGATTGGAATTCTAGATAATGATTCTATCTTGAAAATTGATACCATGAATCGGACTAAGGATTCAATGTCACTAATAGAATCAATCAAACTTTCTGGAAAGCGTAGATTAAAGTCTCAATTAATGACCTTCCTGACCACTATTCTTGGGTTATTACCCGTATTGTTCTCGTCAGGCCTTGGTGCCGAACTACAAAAACCTTTGGCTATTTCAGTAATCGGTGGTATGTGTTTAGGGCTATTTATTTCAATGTCTTTTATCCCTTTAATTTATTGGTTTATGTACCATAAAAATTATAAATAAATGTGCTTAAAAAATAAAAAACCTCGATTATATCGAGGTTTTCAGAGCTTCATTGTTAAATGGTATTGTATAAGAGGATAGTTAATTGTTTTTTGCCAAATAATTATTGGCGGTTACTCTATAATTATCAAAAATTGCTCTGGTAATATTTTTTAAATCTCTATTAGCTAAAGATTTGTTTGATTTCAAAATTTTAGAAGCATAGCCCATCCAAAAAACTTTATTTGAATTTTTATCAATCATCGTAATGATTAATGTGCCATTGTTCAAACTTTTTCGATATACATCAAGTGTTTCGTGCTGTAAAGAAGTATTTGCATATACTTTTTTAACATCTTGCATGCTGAGATTTTTATCATAAATAGCATAAGAAACTAAAACATCTGCGTTATCGCTCTCTGTATAGCCTCGTATTGCCATCTGCTTCTCTATCTCTTCCTTAATCACCATTTCGTTTAACGATGACTTTGATTCCTGTGGGCGACTCACTTCTTGAACTATCGCAAAAGAACGATTTTCGGTATTTATTTCATGAAAGTCGTTGTTGGCTTTCACTTGTATTACTTCCCGAGTGCATGAAGTAGCAAGAAGTCCAACAATGAATGTTGTAACAACTATGCGTTTCATTAATTTTTAAGATTGTTTTTGGATATTGGCGTTTAAGCCTTTACAAATGTAGTAGAAAAAATATTAAAAATATAACTTTATTTACTTTTTTTTTTAACTAATTGAATTTTAATCACAAGTTTTAGCTTTAATAATTCTATAATTTTCACTGATACTTTTGTAAGTATTTTATTCTGAGGGTGTTATAAAAAAAATAAATCCCTTCCCCAAAGGAGAAAGGATTTACGGAAATATCCAAAAACAATCTCAAAAAATTAAATATTTTTATTTCTTTAAAACTACTACTGAGTTTACCAGATAACTATTTTTCTCTGTAATTAAATTATAAACTTTGTTTACTTTTCTAGTTCCAGCTTTGGTAATAAATACGTTAAACTTCTTGAACTTTCTAGTTTCATTTTCGTAAACAAATACACTTTGACCCACCTTTAAATCAGCAATAGTTGTTTTGCCATTTTCAGTAAAAATAGGGTGATTGCCTGTCGCTTCAAGTTCCTTCAATCGATACTTTACTGAAACAGATGCCGTAATCATCTCACTTGGATCTACTAACAATACCTTTACAATGTCAAATTCGTTGTTCTCGTGAATATCCACTTTTTCAACAATCGTAGGCTCTGCTATCTTTTTGTTTGCATTATAAGATGTTACAAAATCGCCAGCTTTTACTTCGCTAATGTTTTTTATTTCTCCATTAGCCATCGTTACTTTTGCTTCCGAAGGAAAGCAGTATTCATATTTGTCTTCTTCTTTGCCTTTTTCTCCAGCAACGCCCGAGAACTCTTTGGCTAAAACAAACGCAACACATGATGAAAAGCCTGAAACTGATTTTTCTCCATCTTTCAAATCATCAATATATTTACCCCACGTTTCTTTTTCTGCTAATGGATTAGGAACTACTAAACTGATTTTCTTTCCGTCTTTAGGCGTTGTAAAAATCATTAAATTGGCAATTTCTTTCATGCCAGCTACTTCTAATACTTTGTACAAGTAAATTCTTCTTTCTAAACCATCCGAGAACTTAAAAACATACGGAGACGTACTGTTATCTAAGATAAAATTACCATCCTTTACATAAGTATCCTTGTCCAAGTTTTTGATAGCGATTTTCTTTACTGCTTCAAATTCGCTTAGTTTAATACCCATTTTTTCGCCTTCTTGTGCGAAAACGTTAATTGATAAACAAAGTAAGGTTATAAAATATATAATTTTCTTCATGCTGAAAGCTAGTTTTACGAGACAAAGCCTAAGCTCCGTTAACTCGTTTATGAATTTGTGTTACTACCGAATTTGCCGACTCCAAAGCACCAGCCATCCAAGCTGTAAGGTGAGAGGTATGTTCACCTGCTAAATAAATTTCATCATCTGGCTTAATTAAAGAGGGGTAGAAGCGTTTTCTAGCTGATTCGCTGTATTCTGCCCAACCACCTTTTGAATAATTAATTTTTTGCCAAGCTAATGAAAATGAGTTTTCAAATTCAGTTTTATACTGTGGATGAATTTTTCCACCTTGTTCTAATGCTGCTTTCTCTCTATCGGCTAAGCTTAGGTTGCCCATTCTTAACGCCCTATCGTGAAAGTTGTAATAACCTTTTAACACTCCTTTTTTACCCATAAAATTATATGAAGGATAAAAAATTTGTGTGATATCCATATTGGTTTTAGAAATCCCTCCGAATATGTTATCGTCTTCCTCCCAGAATCTTCTTTTAAATTGTAATCCGATTTTACCAGTATTCATATAAGGCACAAAATCAGTGGCTCTACGAATATCCGATGATAAATCAGAGGTAATACTTTTTAAAACAGGCAAAGGGATGGTACAAATACAATAATCACCTAAAATCTCTTTAACAGTACCTGTTTTGTCTTTGTAAATAATTTTAACACCAGGCGAGGTTTTTCTTATTTCTTGCACCTCAGCCTGAAATTGAATTTTACCTTCTAATCTTTTGGCAAAAGCATAAGGTAAAGCATCCATTCCACCAACAGGTTGTAACATTACGGGTTGTTGATTGAAAGTATATTCACCAATATTTGAAAAAGCAGGATGAAAAAGCCCCGATTCAATGATATCATGTAATAAATGTGGTGAGGCTAACTCAGGAGTTTGTTCTCCGTATCCACCTTGACGTTTATATCCATGCCGTTCAGAACCTTTATACTTCTTCATAATATCCAAATCGCCCTCTTCTTTTAAGTATGCACTTAATTTTTCAAGGTCTTCTTTGGTTACTTCTTCGTCGAGTGCTTTTTTATCAATTGACTTTGATAACAATTCATAAGTATATCCACGCACGTCAGCATGAATTTCCCTTATTTTAATGGGTTTGTTTGATAATTTACCAGTTCCTTCTGAATAATAATAAGCTCCTTCATTTACGTTCATGAATATCTCCAAGGGGATATTAAATTCACGGCAATAGTGTAAAGAAAGCGTATGATTATGTGGAATTCTGGCCGCTCCACCATTATAATAGAGACCTTTATCGAACTTGCAAACCTGTGTAGTGCCTCCAATCTCAGTTTCTGTCGTTTCCCCTCTTACTGTCCAAACTCTTCCCCCCGGGCGACTTCTTGCTTCTAAAATGGTGACATCATATCCTAATTTTATTAATTCATAAGCACTTGACATTCCAGCTAAACCAGCACCTAAAATAACAATCTTTTTATTAGCCTTATTTCGCTGTAAATTAAGTGGTTTTGCATTGGCTTCAGGTATTAAGCCGAAGCCGAGCATGGTTAGGTAACTGGCAGAGCCAGTTTTTTCGATAAAATCTCTTCTTGTCATCTGTCGCAAATTAGTAACTCCTTGTGAAAGGGATATTTAATGCGATTTCACAAGGAATTACAGCACTAAGAAATAACCTTGGTAAAGGCGTCGGCAAATGCCTTCATTTCGTCCATAGTTCCGATTGAAACTCTGCACCAATGTTGACGATCAAATTCCCATTTTCTAAGCATGACACCTTCTGCTGCCATTTTGGCAAGCATATCAGAGCCTTTCATTTTTAGTGGGAAAATCACGAAATTGGCAGATGACGGTATGTATGTATATCCAGCTTTGGTTAAGAATGAATACAAGTATTGTTTTGACTCTTCAGTATTCTTTAAAGTCAATTGTTGAAATTCTGTATCTTTAAATGCTGCAATGGCTGCGGCAAAAGAAGGAACAGACATATCAAAACCACCAGAGCAGTATGGTTGAATCATTTTCAGAATCTCTGGTTTAGCAATCGCATAACCACAACGTAACCCTGCAAAAGCATATAGCTTAGACATCGTACGCAACACTAAAACATTTTTACCTGCTTTTACAGCTGGAATCATTGATGCTGTTTTAGGGTCTTTGGCATAATCGATGTAAGCTTCGTCTGAAAGAACAGTGATTTTATCTGAAACCTTATCAATGAAAGCACTAAATGATTCACCCGGTAATACAGCACCAATTGGGTTATTAGGATTGGTAACATACACTAAGCTTTGAGAACCATTAATTCTGGCAGCAGTAGCATCTAAATCGTATTGATAATCTTTGGTCAAGGGTACTTTTTCCATTGGTACTCTTTCTTCATTGCCAGAAATATAGCATGGGTCACCAACCAGAATCTTTCCTTTTTGCCCATAAGCAACTAAAGAAGCGGTAAGTAACTCTGAAGAACCAGCACCTAATAAAATATAATTTTCAGGAACACCTTCTTTTTCGGCAATCGCTTTGATTAAATCACCACGAAGTTTGAAAGCATATCGGTTTGAATCACCGATGGCACCTATTAATGCTTGTCTAGTTTTTTCTGATGGCCCCCAAGGGTTTTCGTTAGCACTTAATCTAACAAGCGTTTTGGCAGGTACAGGTATATTAGAATATTCTTGTTCTAGTAAAAACTCAGGGAGAAGGCTATATTGTAGTTCTTGTCTAACTACAGGGTTAGCAGCAGCTTTTTGGATGAATGCACTGGCTGTACTTAAACCAGCGGTTGCAAAAAGACTTTTTTTAAGCCAGTTACGGCGATTCAGATTCGATGACATTTCACACAACGTTTAAGAGTGAATGAATTGATTTAATGATGAAGTTAATAAAGCTTATTACAATACTCAATTAAAACGCTACAAGAAAATTATCTGAACTCCTACGGGGTGATTAACCCCGTAGAATTCGGAAATTGATTTATATAAGTTGATGAAGTATGATTGTTGTACTATTTTTATTTAAAGGTAATTTAAAGTTTTTAAAATCAAAATTGATTTGTGTAATTTTTTCGTTTAAAAATGTATTGATAAATGATAATATATTTAAAAACACTTCTTTTTTCGGTGATAAAATTACTAATTATTTAAATTACTTTGCAAAAGTACATAAAATAAGTTTTTATTTAAATAGAGGGAAACACTCATTTATATGAAAAATGTTGTACAAAAATAATATTCATGACTTCAGTCTATAGACTTTCTTGGTACGTTTTGTTATTTAACGGATGCTCTTGATAGGCGTGTGAAGGACTGACCTTTGTAACTACCACTCCAATTGAGAGGAATGCTGTTCCCAGATACTGGTGCAGAAAGTCCTAAGGCTAGCCAAGTTTTCTCAACACTTATTTTACCTTTGGCATCTGTTGTTAGCTCGGCCACTACAGCGCCAGTATTACGTAAAGTGATGGTGATTTTAGTATTGGCTACAGGAAGCGAGTCAATTCCTTTTTTATAATCTAAAAGATTGGTCTTGTCTAATTCAAGGATTCTTGCTGATAAAACCACATTTCCAGTTTTTGTATAACTAATGGTTGGCTCGGTAGCAAAATCTCCAGGGGCAGTTCCATCAATAGCTACTAAAACAGGAGATACTACTCTTGGTACAAAAGGGTCGTCTACGTTTTTACATGATACCATCGTTAACAATGCAAAAAGAGCTATTAGAATAATTGGGGGTAATTTATCTATGTGTTTCATGATTGTTCTAATTTAATGTTTAATTCAACTACTGATTTTGCCTTATTTTTCTGCCCACCAAAGTTTAGTTTTCATATCATTTGGTCCGCCGTTTAATTTTTCACCTTCTGCCACATTTTTTGCATTCAACGAATATTCAGAACCAGGATAAGGTAATCTTGTTGGAATGATTGCATTATTTTCAAAAACAGCTCTAGGGTCTGGCGATGGCATAACAGGATACCCCGTTCTGCGATACTCCGTCCAAGCTTCAATACCTTGTCCGAATAATGAAATCCACTTTTGATCCAATATTTTTTCCCGTGTTGCTGTTCCCAACTTTGTAATTAAATCGCTAGCACCTGTGATGCCAAATTGTGAAAACGACGCCGTAATACCTTTTTCAAAATACGATTGAGCATCTCCTGTAATATCACCGTCAATGCTAGCCTCCGCCAAAATAAATTGCAATTCAGAATAGGTCATGATTACTTCGGGCGAAGCCGCAGCCGTAAAAAATGTTCCGATGGTTGAACTACTTTCAAGATAAGTTGTAGCGATAGCATCTGGCAAGCCATTGGCATGACCTTCATATTTACCTGATTTATTAGGGTTACCGAATACTTTAATTCTAGCATCACTTACACCATTCATTTTATCAACTAGCGTTTTACTTAAATTCCAGTCGGTTCTACCATCTTGGATAAGTACCTGATTCCATTCGTTATTACTTGGTAAAATGGTAGTACATTTTAAAGAAGCATTATCATCGTTGCTTGTGAAGATTGGATATTTAGTAGCATCTGATAAAATCTCACGCATGATTGCTCTTGACTCAGCAGATTTTTTAGCTGCCTGACGGTTGGCTAAACGCAAACGTAAAGAGTTAGCAAATTTTTTCCATTTTAAAATATTCCCACTATAAAGAATATCCCCAGAAACGGCTGGACCAGCTACATTCAATTTTTCATTGGCAACTTTCAAATCTTCAAGCATTCCTGCATACACTTTTTCCATAGAATCGTAAGCAGGCGTATATACAGGGTCTGTTGCTGTACCTTTTAATGCCTCGCTATAAGGAATAGCGCCCCACATATCAGTGATGATAGAGAATGTCCAAGTACGCATTACCAAAGCAACCCCTTCATAGTTGGCGTTCGGAGCAGTTCCTTTTTCTCCGGAAATAACCATGATTCTATTGAAGTTTGATTGCGCATCATTAAAAAAGCCTTTCCAGTTGTTTAATGGCAATGCTTGCGAAATACCATAGTTGTCGCCTTCGTTTGAATAAATATTTCTTGTAAGATGTTGTACCCAAAGTGCTGCACCATCCAAGTTTATTCTTTCAAAACGGGTTCTATGTCCCCAGTAGCGGTCGATGGAGCTTTCAATACCTGTTGGTAAAAGAAACTGTGGGGTAATCGACGACGGGTTGTTGGGGTCAACATTCATTTTGTCGAAAGTACTCGTGCAAGACCCTGACCCTAAAATAATGCAGGCAGCCAGAAGGTATATTTTGCTATATTTTCTCATGTTTTAATAATCTTTTTAAATGAATCCAAGCATTGTAAGTTAGGTTAAATACAATCCTCAGAATGATTAAAGTTTATCGTCAGGTTATGCCTAGAAGCTAAAAGATAAGTTAGCGCCTAAACTTCTTGTTGAAGGTAATTCTCCGTAACCAAAGCCTTGCTTGTTACCACCGTTGGCATCAATTTCTGGGTCTTGGTGCGGATGATTTTTGAATATCATCAAGACGTTACGACCAACTGCTGAAATTTTTGCTGATTGAAAGCCAAGCTTTTTAACAAGGGCTGTAGGGAGCTTATAGCCGAATGATACCTCACGAAGTTTTACATAGCTACCGTCAAAAATAGCGGCTTCATGATAACGACGTGGGTTGTTGTAGCCATAGTATTGGTTGGCACTCACGATGATGTCGTTGGGTGCATATACCTTTGTTCCATCTGGATTAGTAGATACTACCATAACGCCCTTGCCAATTACGCCTTCTTCACGACCAATGGCTGTTTCTGCATACTGACCCGTCCAACGTGCATTAGCCGTTCCTTCATCGAAAATATCACCCCCCATACGTACATCAATCAGCGTAGCTAATGAGAAGTTTTTATAAGAAAATGTGTTAGTGAAACCACCTATCCAATCAGGCTGAATATTACCTAATATTTTTTGCGTTGTTGAAAGCTGTGGCAAACCATTAACCATCAGTAATTGTCCGTCTGGAGCTCTCTCAAAACCATAGCCATATAATGTTCCGTAAGGCTGTCCAACCCTAGCTTCTGACGTTAAACCGCGACGCTCATTCAAAATATAGGTAGTCAATCCTTCTGCTAATTCAACCACTTTGTTTCTGTTACGAGCGAAATTGAAGCTTACATCCCAACCAAAACCATTCAAGAGTTTCAATGGAGTACCCGAAAGGGTAATTTCAATACCTGAATTGGTGATTTGACCAGCATTCAAAATACGAGTATTGTAGCCCGAAGCTTTTGAGATTTCTACACCAAGAATTTGGTTCTTGGTTTTTTGTTCATAATAAGTAAGGTCTAAATTTAATTTCCCTTTGAATAAGCGGAGGTCTAAACCAGCTTCAAGTCCAGTAGTAATTTCGGGCTTAAGGGTTGAGTTAGAAATAGTAGTGTTTTCTGCAAATTCAGGCGTCGCTCCGTTCCATGAAGTACCAGCACGATAGGTTTGAGAAAGCTGATAAGGGTCTGCATCGTTACCTACCTGTGCTAAACTGAAACGAGCCTTACCGAATGAAAGTACATCGCCTTTTATTCCTTCTATTAAGTCTGTAAACACTGCACTCAATGAAGCTGACGGGTAAAAGTATGACCTATTGTTGGCAGGAAGCGTAGATGACCAATCGTTACGAGCGGTTAAATCTAAGAAAATGGCATTCTTGAACCCTAAATTAACAGAACCAAAGGCACTTTGCACTTCACTTTTGGTAATAGTAGAAGCAATGGTGTTTTGGCTTGGCACGGCATTACCAGCATTATACAATCCATCAATTACTAATTCACCTACATACAAATAATTCCTTTTATAATAGTTTGTTCTTACAATTCCTCCGACTTGTGCATTAATAGAGAAATCTTTATTAACGTTTGTGTTATACGTTAATATCGCATCTGTGTTGGTTTCTTGTCTACGAAGTACTTCCTCTGAGAAACGACCAGGGGTACGGTTCCCATTTCTTACTCTTTCAAAATTGACAATATTGATACGTGTATCAGACCAAACATCGGTTCCCGTTCTTAGCATTACACTCAACGAAGGCAATATTTTGTAGTTGAAGGCAATGTTACCCACTAGGCGATCTTTGTCATTAGAATAAGGCAGTTTTTCTTGTGTATAATATGGGTTAGTAAAGAAAGTATGTTGCCAGTTTGGTGGGTCGCTATCAGGTAGTTTTCCTGCAACGGCACGCTGAATATGTGTACCAGTGTACGACTGCCAGTCACGTAGTTGGTCCCACGAAACGTGTCTATGCGACCAGATAAATTCCTGCCCAGAAGCATAACTACGGTTATCAGCCCAAGACTTAACATATTCGGCAGATAGTGTTACGTTAAATTTGTTTGTAAAGTTGTACCCAGAGTTGAATTTGAAGTTATTACGGTGAAAATCATTGAAATACATAATTCCTTTTTGGTCAAGATGACCTAATGATAAGCGAAAATTACCCTTTTCGTTCCCCCCTGAAACAGCCACATTGTTTGTAAAAGCCGTACCAGTTTGCCAGAATTCTTGGTAATTATTAGGTTGCGGTGTAAGTGGTGCAACATCTTTGCCTGTCCACCATTGACGCACTAAACGACCATCCATTGGCGCACCCCAGCTTTCATCAGTACCTTCTGTACCACTTAATGGAGCATTTGGACCATAGGCGGCTCTGTATTGAGCAATCTCTGTAGGGTCTGTGATAGAACCACTCCAACCATCATTATACCAAGTACGGTAACCATTACCACCGCCATAAGTATTTTGAAAATTGGGTGAAATAAAGGGTCTTTCTGCTACGAAATTCGAGTTTACCTCAACCCCGATGCCTTTCATCCCAGCACCGTTTTTGGTAGTAATCAAAATAACCCCATTGGCCGCTCTAGAACCATAAAGTGCTGCCGCATTTGGTCCTTTTAATACCGCAATATCTTTGATGTTATCAGGATTTACTTCTGATAATCCAGAACCAAATTGTTTGTCGAAAGATTGTTGAATAGGTACGCCATCAATAACCACCAAAGGTTGGTTGTTACCAGAAACGGATGAAGAACCACGAATCTGGATAGTAGCAGCAGCCCCTGGCCCTGAGCTAGTATTTACCCTGAACCCTGCTATTTTACCAGAAAGCCCATTAGCTACGTTTGAAGACCTTGCTTCTGTAACACTCTCACCTTTAAGTTGTTGCTGTGAGAAACCTAGTGCTTTTTTGTCTCGCTGAACACCTAGTGCTGTAACAACTACTTCGCTGAGTTGCATAATATCAGGTTTCATTTTTACAGAAATGGATGTCTGCGAACCCACGGGTACTTCATAAGGTGCCATCCCTACGAAAGTAAAAACCAATACATCTTTAGATTGACACGCTATGCTAAATTTACCTTCACTACTTGTATTTGTACCGCTTGTAGTTCCTTTGATTAATACGGTTACTCCGGGCATTGGAGCTCCATCTTCAGAAGAAGTGACCGTACCTGTCACACTTTGTTTTTGAGAAAAGACCGTGGACGAAACCAACAGTATTCCCCATAAGAAGAGTAAAGTTTTGTTCATAAATATTAGTTGTTATATGGTTGGTAATCTAATAATGCAATCGTGATTCAATAATGGAAATAGGATATCAGGCCAGAGATTTTGACATCAAAGGCAATGGTAAATTGGTAGTTAAGATTTTTAAATCAATAGGAACAGCCACACCACTTTGTAAAGGAAAGTGGGGAATTGTGATTTAATAAAATTGTATAAGTTGAAGTGTTGTTTTTGGAAAGTACTCTATTAAATAAAGGAATTAGTTATTTTGACTTTTGGAAGTCGGGAAATGGTATTCTTTTAGTTTGTTGGTTTTATGTATGAGAAATTATACTTAATGTAAAATTCAAAGAGTTTTATAGAAATGCTAAATAGCCATTTTTTATTTCGCTTTTTATTTATTTCTAAGTACGATTATAATGAATTTATTTAAAATACCAAACATAATTCCATGAATTTTTCAAATACAGCGTTAAAAAAATAATTTATTATTTAAAATTTTATAATAAATATAATGTTTCTAAGAGGGGTGAAGATCATTTAATAAAATGATAATTCTTATTTTTTTGATTGATGGTATAAATATCCATTTATTCATGATGAGATGTGTTAGTGTAAACTACTTAATTATCAAGAAGATATATATTGTTTATTTAACCAATCGAATTTTCGATTATATTGTATTTCGAATACATAAACAAAAACAATATTTATGGAAAATCTATCCTTAGAACAATTGCGTTATCCGATTGGAATATTTAGTAAGCCCGATGAAATTACAGATGATTTATTGAAATCTTGGATTGATGATATCTCTGAACTACCTACCTTACTTAAAAAATCAGTTGAAGGACTGACCGAAGAACAGCTAGCATTGCCATATCGCCCAGAAGGCTGGACCATCCGTCAGGTGATTAATCATGTGGCAGATTCACACATGAATGCCTATTGTCGTTTTAAATTAGCCCTGACCGAAGAGGCTCCTACTATCAGACCTTACGAAGAACAATTTTGGGCAGAATTAGAAGATGGGAAAAATGGGTCTATAGAATGGTCTTTGACGCTCCTAGAAGTACTACATAAGCGATGGATTATGATGCTAGAATCGCTGACAGCAGAACAATTTGAAAGAACATTTATTCATCCTGCCACAATGCACGCCAATAGTCTTCGTACAGTTACAGGTATGTATTCATGGCATGGGAGGCATCATACCGCCCATATTACCGAACTAAGAAAACGAATGGAAATATAGTTTTATGAAAAAAGAGAGGAGGTGAATCTTGTTAAAATACAAAAAATAGCCATGAGGTTGTTTTAGTTTTCAGCATTTATCGCCTTTCATCTTTTTTCTCTTATCTTTAACCTTTCATTCAACAACCACTTTAAAGATTTGGTATTAACCCTTTGTACATGGAACGTTTCACAGGACTTATTGGAATAGTATTAATTTTAGGAATAGCCTATTTGATGTCAAATAATAGAAAAGCAATTAATTACCGAACAGTTGGGGTTGGTTTAGCTTTACAGTTTGGGTTGGCCGTTTTTATTTTACGAACTGATATTGGGAAAAAGCTCTTTACAAAGTTAGGAGAGATGGTAAATCAGCTCTTAGAAAAAGCTGATAAAGGAGCAGAGTTCGTTTTTAGCTCTTTGGTTCAACCAGAATTGATGACAAAAGCATTTGGACCGGGGCATGATTTTGTCTTCTTTTTTAAAGTAATTCCAACAATTGTATTTGTAGCCGTTTTGGTGAATATTCTTTACCATCTTGGAATTATGCAAAGAGTGATTGCTGTATTGGCAAAAGGGATGCACTGGCTAATGGGAGTAAGTGGAGCAGAAGCCCTTTCAAATGCAGCATCTGCGTTTGTGGGTCAGGTAGAGGCGCAGATTATGATTAAACCTTATTTAAAAGGCATGACCAAATCTGAATTATTAGCTTCGATGACGGGTAGCTTTGCTTGTATTGCTGGTGGTGTAATGGCTACTTATATTAAATTAGGCGTACCAGCTTCGTACCTGTTAGCAGCAAGTATCATGGCCGCTCCGGGGGCTTTGGTAATTTCTAAAATTGTGTATCCAGAAACTGAAAAATCAGAAACACAGGGTTTTGTTCAGCTAGAAATCAAGAAAGTACATTCAAATTTAGTAGATGCTATTGCTTCGGGTGCTTCTGAAGGACTTAAAGTAGGTTTTAATGTAATTGCAATGTTGATTGGTTTTATTGCCTTAATTGCTTTGATAGATTCAATTTTGTGGCACATTGGCTTTTATGTTTTTGGAATGCCTAACTTGAGCATGAACTTTATCCTAGGAAATGTATTCTCTGTTTTTGCATGGGCAATGGGTGTACCAAGTAAAGATACACAAGTAGCAGGTGCTTTGATGGGTACTAAGATGGTGGTAAATGAATTTGTAGCTTACCTAGATTTAGTTAAAATTAAATCAACTCTTGATGCTAAGACCCTTGCTATTACAAGTTTTGCATTATGTGGTTTTGCTAACTTTAGTTCGGTAGCAATTCAGATTGGTGGTATTGGCGAGCTAGCTCCTGAACGTCGTACAGACTTAGCCAAATTAGGTTTTAAAGCATTGATTTGTGGTACATTGGCTAGTTATTTATCAGCTACTTTAGCAGGGTTATTGCTGTAATAATATTGATAAGATTTCATAAAAAACCCTGACGTTTGATAAAGCGTCAGGGTTTTTTATGTCATGTTTCTACTAGCTGGCGACTTAAGTCCTACTGATTACCCACATCTTTTAAAAAGTTGAAATGGAAATGTTATTATTGATTAAATTAGCTTAAATGTACATAAATAGTCTTTAAAACTAAGCGTTGAAGCCCTTATCTCTAGCGAGGGACTTAAGTCCCTCACTAGAGATAAGATATTGATTGTTAGTTATTTATATGCTTGTGGGTAATCAGTAGGACTTAAATCACCAGCTAATAGAAAGAATTTAATCAATCGTTTTTATTCATTTACTTAATATTATCAAGATTGTAATGCAAACCTCTATTTTCTTTTCTGGCTCTGGCATCTTTAATCACTAAATAAGCTACATTAATCATATTTCTCAATTCATTGATTTGTACAGATATTTTTGATTGCCTGTAAAGTTCTTCGTGTTCAATATAAATTAGCTCCAGACGGTCATAGGCTCTTTTCAAACGTCGGTCTGTTCTTACAATACCCACGTAGTTACTCATAATTGATTCCAGTTCGCGTGCCATTTCCGTTACCAATACTAATTCTTCTGGATGAGTTGTCCCTTCATCATTCCAATCAGGAATATTCGTTGGAAGTACATTTTGTTCAAAGGTTTCGATTGATTTCAAGAAAGCACGATGTGCATATACAATGGCTTCGAGTAACGAATTTGAAGCCAATCGGTTAGCGCCATGCAGTCCTGTAGAAGAACATTCTCCCGCAGCAAAAAGAAAATTAATGTTCGTCTGTGAATGCTCATTTACTTTAATACCTCCGCACAAATAATGTTGTGCAGGTACTACGGGAATCATATCATTTCCAGTAATGTCTAAGCCAAGGTTATCTTTACAGTAATCATAAATCATGGGGAAATGGTGCTTGAAATCCTCTTTTTCAAGGTGACGAGTATCCAGATATACATGGTCAACACCATTTTTTTTCATTTCAGAGTCAATCGCTCGGGCTACAATATCACGTGGCGCTAATGACAAACGGTCATCATACTTTTCCATAAAAGTAGTTTCGTCAATATTCTTTAAAATACCACCATGACCACGTACTGCTTCCGAAATTAAAAATGAAGGTTTTTTGCCTGGTTGATACAATGAGGTAGGGTGAAATTGGATAAACTCCATGCCTTCAACAAGGCCTTTGGCACGATATGCCATTGCAATGCCATCACCCGTTGCGATAGTCGGATTGGTCGTACTTTGATAAACCTGTCCGATGCCGCCTGTAGCTAATAATGTAGTCTTCGCTAAGAAAGTCTCTGTTTGACCAGTAATAGTATTAAATATATAAGCACCAAAGCATTTTTTGTCAGGAGTATCCTTAGTAACTTTTTCACCTAAATGGTGTTGTGTAATAAGGTCGATTGCAAAATAATGTGTAAAGAAATCAACGCTTTTAAACGATTTTACTTTTTCTAATAAAGCTCTTTCAATTTCGTTACCAGTAGAGTCTTTATGATGTAAAATTCGTTGGTCAGAATGTCCGCCTTCTTTTACTAAATCATAAGAGCCATCGTTTTTCTTGTCAAAATTTGTCCCATAAGAAATTAGCTCTTTTAAGCGTTCAGGAGCCTCAGTTACCACAATTTCGACAGCCCTTTTATTCGACATAAAATCGCCCGCAATCATCGTATCATTGATATGCTTCTCAAAAGAATCATCATCTTTCCAAACAGTAGCGATACCTCCCTGTGCATATTTTGTATTGCTTTCTTCTTCTATGGTTTTAGTGAGGATAGCAATCTTAATATCTTTTCCTTTTTCCTCAAAATAGGCAGCAATTTTAGCTGTATATGAAAGCCCTGCGATGCCTGAGCCGATAACTAGAAAGTCGTATTGGGGCATAATGATGAAAACGGCTTGCCGCCCGCATTTTATAAGTTAATGTAAATTTTAAATGTCATGAATAAACAAAGTTATTTTAAAAACTTCTTTATTTATACTTTGAGTTGGAATTTATATAAAACAATGTTTTTAGTAAGTGACTAATCTTTGTATATAGATTAGTGAAATGTTTAGGGAGTGAGCAGTAGTTTCTAAGATAGAATACATATTTTTGTAAAAAGTGGGCATAAATTTTGCTTAGGACAATGTAATTAGATGCTAAATTTTTAAGCTTTGATTCGGTAAATCAGGATAAAAAGCATAGATAAATATATGATATTCATACATGTTTTAGCAGCCAAAGTAGCTTAAATGGTATAATTAAAGGCTTTTTGACTGAGAACTTTCCAGTTAAAAATTTCTCTAAACCAGTCGGAATTATTAAATTCGGAAACTCAATCAAATTATAAGGTTAGCCATAGACTAGTGCTTGCCAAAATTTAAATTATTTATGGAAGAGACAACAAAAGGTAGTAGCATTTGGAAAGCGGTGACGGGTTTTTTAGCTATTATAGTGGGGATTCTTGCCTATTTGTTGTTTGATGCTAACAATTTTAAGAAGAATCAGGACGTAATTATACATCAAAAAGCAAAAGAATTATCTGCGACAAGTATTCGATTAGATTCTATAGGTTTTCAGTTAGATGCCAAAATTGCTCAAATAAAATCACTAGGAGGGAAGGTAGAAGATTTGGAAGCTACAAAAAAGCAATTGGAAAATGATAGAATGCTATTACGGAAAGCAAATAATGTATCGGTTGCCCACTTTGAAAGTAAGATTAAGGATTATGTAAGTTTATTAGCCAAGAAGGACACTGAAATCGGTAAATTCAAAAAGGAGAATAGCAAACTAGCAGAAAAGAATAGGAGTCTATCTGGTGAAAATGCCTTGTTATTTACAGAGAACATTACTTTGAGAATAGAAAAGCAAGGACTGAGTGATTCGCTAGAAGCTTATACCAAAAGAAACCAAGCCCTCACGGCAAAAGTAAGTTTAGCATCTGCCCTACAGGCTCAATCGGTAAAAGTGATTGCTATTTCAAGAAAAAATAAAGAAAGAGATAGCGGTGTTTATAGAGTATCGAAGGTTGATAGAATCAAGATAGTGTTTCAATTACAACCTAATCTGATTGCTAAACAAGATGTTAAATCTATTTATGTAAGAGTGTTAGACCCTGATGGAGCCGTTTTATACGACAGCAATGCAGGTTCTGGAAATTTTGAGTTGGCAGGTAAACAAACCAGTTATACTGTTAAGAAAGATATTTTGTATCAGAATAATGGGCAAGGAGTCGAGCTTGTGTATGCCCGAGGCGGTATGGCTAAATACCGAGTTGGACATTATACAATAGAAGTATATTGTGAAGGATATAAGATAGGAGGAGGAAGTTTTGATGTTAAATAAAGTAGCCAATAAAATATCGTATTAATATGGATAGCCCTTTCATCGCAAAGGGCTTTTTTATGGAAAAATCTTTAAAAACATACCAATTTAAAAGTGGAGAAACCATTGCTTCTATTGGGGCTAGTGGAGGTGTGTGGGAAATCTACTTTGCCTCACAAGTGGATAATTTAACGTTTTATCTGCAAGATATTGATGCAGATTTATGCAATGAGCAGGAAATAAACGAAGGAATTCTGTTCTATGAAAAAATGATGAAAAAGCCGATTAATGGGAAATTTATCTCTGTCATTGGCACAGAACATTCAAGCTTGCTCCCTAAAAATACCTTCGACAAAGTATTGATTATTAATAGCTTTCACGAGTTTTTATTTCCTCATGAAATGATTAAAGATGGCTATGAAATATTAAAATCAGAAGGATTGCTTTTTATTGAGGAACAATTAGCTACCTATTCAGGTGAAATACATGAAGGCTGTTTAAAACCATTGTTTTTAGAAAGTGCGTTAATTGAATTGGTAGAAAAATGTGGTTTTGTACTAAATGAAACTGTTGATAAAGGGAATAATGTGAAGATTTTTTGTTTTAGGAAAAGATAAATTTAATTCAAAAATAAGCCTTTTCAAGATTCTTACAACAGGACATTTGTATTATACCAAGAAATTTGCCGTTTAATAAGTTTTTTGTAATTAGAGAATGTGATGTTTTTGAGTTCTTTCGGGAATGAGTAAATTGGAGTTCTGGAAATCTTGTAATAAGATGAAATTACTGCAAAAATTTAAACAATTAGCAAATTTCAAACACCTAATGGAATGACTGTTAACGAACGATTTTTATTTATGGACTTATAGACCAATTTGATTATAGACTAATCAACGACAAAGATAATGCATAGAAAATTTTAGAATTATTTGGAAGTTGCCAAACCTTTAACTGATAAAATAGTAAAATAATGAAGCTATCAAATAATAACGCAAATACTTTATTGCTTGATATACATCAAGATATAGAAGAATATGCAAATACCTTGGTTACTAATATTCTTGATAAAAAAGATTTCGATTTTTTGACGTACCCACCAAACTGTGGATTGATCGAACAAGAAATTGAGGAACTCAAGAAACTTGACAATAATAAACATCTAAAAAATGCTTTAAGAAAAGTCATTGCCGACAATTCAGCAGGTATTGTTTTTAATATGTTCAATTTATTTGACGGAACTGGATTTCCCAAAAATGACAGCGAAAATTGGACAGGACTTAAAATAGTTGATGAAGAACCTAATGAAAACTCTGAGCCAGTTAACGACTGGTTACACGATAAGTTTTACGAAACATATTGGGATT
The DNA here is from genome assembly GCF_034928825.1 of Arcicella aquatica. Lineage (NCBI taxonomy): Bacteria > Pseudomonadati > Bacteroidota > Cytophagia > Cytophagales > Flectobacillaceae > Arcicella > Arcicella aquatica. The sequence goes on from NZ_JAYFUL010000030.1 coordinate 24,533, forward strand.
GGGAAAAACTAAGAGCGGATAAAAATTGGAAACTTGACACAAACGAAGAATAAAAAATGGAGCTAATATGGGTTTTGCGTCTGGCAGGCTGATGTGAAAAATTTAACGGTAGTGATTTTATTGAAATTTAATACTTAAATCAGCTTTGTACTTCTATTTGCCCATCTTAGTCGAACTCAAAACTGTTAAGATTAGTGGTACTTTAATAATTAACTTTGCATGACGTACAAAATTAGACATTATATTTTTAATCAACAGATGTTATATGCAGACAGAATACTAATATCCCTTTTTTGCCTTTGTCCGTGTCATCATAGTTGATTAAATCTAATAATTAACAAAAAGTCAAGGGAGTCTAAAAACAATTTATAGACTCCCTTGACTTTTTCCAATTCAAAAAATAATGCTTATTTCTTACCCATTGCACTAATCCAAGTAGCTATTTTCTTAACATCACCTTTTGGTAAGTGAGCCATCGGTGGCATTGGTGTTGCAAACTCTGGCCAGTTTGATGGCTTTGGTTCATAAATCAATGCTTCAATTTGTGCTACTGTGTATTTACGTTTTGCAATCTCTTGATACGAAGGTCCTACAGCACGCTCATTCACTTTATGGCAAGCCAAACAAGTACTTTTGCTCAATAATTTCATCGCCTCTGCATCTGAAATTACGCTTGATGTCATTTTTGCTTTAGCTTTTTCGCCAGCAGCCGTTGGCATCGCTTCTTTCATTTGGTTGTCTGGCGTATTTACTTTAGCCCCTGCATCGATACGCTCGCGTTGTTCACGTGTTTTTGGTGTTACCAACGTAATATTAGCTTTTGCACCTTGTGGAATGCTGTTCAATGTATAGTATGCCGACCCGTGTAATAAATTCAAATGTGAAGTTGCTGAAAGTACGCCTTCTGGCTTAATGTCATGAATATAACCTTCACGTAAATTATCAACTACTATTCTTACTTTCAAACCATCTTCACTCGCTTTTGCTCCTCTTACAGCATTATCTTTTCTGTCAACAATTGGGCTACCATACACAGGGTGGTATTTGTATGTATAGCTAGAAACATCATAATTGTTTACATTCTCAGCCGTTTTCTTGTCAACTGGCAAAGTGAATTCAATCTCGAAACCGTCTGGCATCGCTCTCACAGCTTTCATTTCGAAAGGCATTTTTCCAGAGAATACCAATCTTTCTAAACCAAAAGCTTCTTTCCCTGTAGAACCCCAACCACGGTTTGTTCCACCTACGAACATGGCCTTATCTGTTCCCCAAGCCATTCTTAATACACCTGAACGGAAACCACTTCTGAAATCAAATGAAGCACCTTGAAATTTACCATTTACTTTTTCTAAAAATACGCGAGCAATTTTAGACATCCCTTCATCGCCCACAAAAACCTGCCCTGCAAATGGTCCAAATCCTCCTTGTGTTTCATCTTGGATAATTTCCGACGTAGAAACGCCCAATACACCGTGAGGTAACCAAACTGCTGGCGATTTAATGCCCATGTTTGGATACGTGGTTTTGCCCATTTCGTAAATCGTAGTCATAGGCTCATTCTTCACATATTCAGGTTTAACTTTCGGATTATCTCTTGGGTCAACCTTAGCATAAATCATTTCAGCACGCATTTTTACTGGTGATTCTGGACGAGCAGCCCAAGCCAATGAAGCTGGGTGACCCATAAAGTCTCCTTCTTCAACTTGTGAAATAAAACCAGAACCCATCCAGTCGCCTTGGTTATCTCCGTAGAAGAATTGACCGTCAATCATCCCTATTCCGCAAGGAGAACGCATACCCGCTGCATAAGGAGTCATTTTTCCATCTTCCGTAATCTTCATTGTCCAGCCTCTCCAAGGTACAAACGATTTCCCTGCCCACCAGTCAGAATTTCCAAAACCAACGTTTCCTGTTACATAAAATGAACCATCTGGGCCAATTTTAGGGCCAAAAGAGTATTCATGATAATGTCCAGAGATTGGCCATGAGTAAACAGTTTCATAACGGTCTGCTTTACCATCGCCATTTTTATCAACCAGTTTAGTTAACTCACCTCTTTGTGCGCAATAAAGATTTCCGTTTTTGTAAGCAAGCCCTAGAATCTCGTGCAAACCACTGGCAAACTTGCGAAATACTGGCGAGCTAGAATTCGGGTTTTCGATAATATATACATCTCCACGACGAGTAGAGGCTGCTAAATCGCCATTTGGTAAAGTAACTAAACCACCTACTTCTAAGACGATTCCTTCTGGAATAGGAAGTTTGGCAATTTTATAATAATCATTTTCAGTTGGACCCTCCTGCGCGAAAGCTCCAGTAGTCATTGCCAAAGCTAAACCTATTTTGGTAAGGGAATGGCTGAACGACTGTGTTATATTTTTGATATTCATTTTATTTTTCAGATTTAAAACCTCATTAGGTTGAGGGATTTTACCACATTACAGAATATTGTACTTTGTCTTTTACTGGTACTAACAATATTGTATCATTACCAGATTTTTCGATAGTAGCATTTGATGCTTTGATGTAATAGCTTTTGCCATTTACCTCATACGTATCATCCGTCAATTTTGTGATACTTTTTCCTACAGCCAAACGACACATTAAAGCATTGTTTGCTTCTGGATTTTTAAGCGTTAGCGAACGCGTAAGGTATTTCCCGTCGATTACTCTGATTTGGTCTTCTACTTCTGTACCATAAATTTGATAACGGAAAGTTGGTAGATTGTCAGCATCTAGGTCATAACCCAACGTACGGAAACCTGCATTTGTGCCTAGTGCATCACTTGCTTTTGAATCTCCCGAAACAATAAGAGGAATATCACCTAAACTCAAGATTGGTCCTCTTGGTCGTGATGAGCCATCACCACGGTCATCCCACATGGGCGAAGTATTCAAGAAATCACCTTTCCAGATTTGTGCGATAGCACCATTATCTAAATCGTACGTATAATGCAATTTGGCAGGGTTACCTACATTGATGGCATGAACGATACGTTTAGCATAAGGCGTATTTCTGTTGATATCTGAAAAAGAACGCAACAAAGTTGATTCTGTAGCATCCAATAAGATAGGGTCTGATGGAGTACCCGCTAACACTGATCCTAAAGAATGAAAAGGAACAGCACGGAAGTTTGGCCCTTGTACTTCCATTCCTAGAATCGGAGAAACCCAACCATCTGTTTTATAAACTGTAATTTCAACAGGGACATTACCAGCAGGTAAATCCATTGAAGCACTACGTTTATCACGAGAAGTCGTCCATGCGTCGTCAAGCAACTCTTTCCCGTTTACATTTACATAATATTTACCACCAGCTTGGAAAGTAAATTGATGTTTTCCAGCCTCAGGAACTTTTAAAGTAGCATTGAAAATCTGCGCAAAATCGTTAGTCTTAGTACCTACTTCCCAAGTAAGCTTGTCTAGTGTACCTGTAACATCTGGTTTTTTACTCAAAAAATCTTTAGGCTCTCTGAAATTTCCGTAAAATACTTTATAGGAAATATTTGAAAGCTCTGCTGGCTTTCCGCCAAAATTAGAAACTTTTAAATTACGGAAAGCTACTGGACCGTGGTCTCCTTGAATCATGAATGGACCAGTTGGCGCTTCAGTTTCAGATATTGGACCGCCAGTTGGACCTGTCAGTTCTACATTTTCTTGGATAGCAATGCCATTAAGTTTAATTGAAATTACTTTAGCATTAGCAATTTTTTTTCCAGCAGCATCAAAACGAGGGGCTTGGAAAGAAATATCGATATGTTGCCAAAGTCCCGGAGCAAGGCAAGCATTTAAGCGAGGAGCGTGTCCATCATAAAGCACTTCTTTACCATTTTCATAACGACGACGCTTATAGATACCTCCACAGTCGCCTGTTGATGGGTTTTTCACACCCCAGCTATCTAATAATTGTACCTCGTATCTTCCCATCAAGTAGAATCCTGAATTAGAATGTACAGCCATCATAAAATCGAATGATACATCTACATCTGCAAATTCTGCTACTGATTGTAAATTAGAACGATTTTGTGCATTAGGTAAATTAGCGAGTACGCCTTTCCCCGGTGCTAAGACCATCGTTTCAGGTTTTAATATGTCTGCTGTGACATCTCCAGCAATTTGCCAGTTCGTTTTGTCAGATGATTTCCAATAAGACATATCGTCTAAGGAAACACTTTGCTGAGCAGTTGCAAGCATCGGAAAACACAATGCTGAAATAAGCCAAGCTTTCTTCATAATTTGTAAATTGGACATTTTTTTAGGATAATGTTTGTAAAAAAGAGGCTAAATATAGCACGCAAAAACTATAGTTTTATCCTTTATTAAATAGATTTTGTTTCTGCTTATACTCATTGCTTACGATTTGCTTAACTTTGTTTTAACGACTTTAATCGAAATTTTATGGAAAATAAACCATTTTTTGCTGCCAATACTTCTGTAATGGGGCAGGTTACTTTTGGCAAAGATGTTTCAGTGTGGTACGGTGCTGTCATTAGGGCAGATGTAGAAGCAATTTATATCGGAGACCGCTCAAATATTCAAGATACTGCGGTGTTGCATGCTGACTTAGGCGACCCAACAATTATTGGAAACGATGTGACAATAGGACACGGAGCTATCGTTCACGGGGCAACAATTGGCGATTTTTCCCTCATAGGGATGCGAGCTACCGTATTAAATAAGGCTAAGATTGGTAAATATTGTATCATTGGGGCAAATGCATTGGTACCAGAGGGAATGGAAATACCAGATTATTCTTTGGTAGTGGGAATTCCTGCAAAAGTGGTTAAACAAATTTCTCCTGAACAAGCACAAAAACTACCTTTAAGTGCTTTACATTATGTAGAAATGGCAAAGAGGCATCAAGCTGGAGAATTTCCTCTGGTGGTTATCGACTAGTCGTAGGTTTTCCTACGACTCAAAATGGCAAAGAGCGTCACACTCGTTCTAAGATTTGAGAATGATAAAATATTTCATGGAATCCTTAAAATTGTATATTTAATTTCGAGTGGTACGCTCTTCTGCATTTTAGGTCTTAGGAGAGCATAAGACCAGTAAAAGTAAAAACATTCCTTCTTCTAAGTAGCAAATTTCTTTCTTTTTTGCGGAATTGGTGAGTGTTTATCATAATATTTCAAATAGTAAAGCGTACCATATTTTTCTGTGATTTATCGTTTATCTCATCAATTACAATGATTCCTCATTTAATAATATTCGAGTGAAAAACTCATATTTTATCGTCTTTTTTACAATCTTTATCCTATTTCTAGCAAATAATATATCAAAATTATTTGCCTTTTGCACAAAGCTATTTTTGGGAAACCAGACGAGTATTGGTTTTTCGGTATTCTCGCGGTGTACAGCCATTTATTTTCTTAAATGTTGCGTTGAAACGGCTAATTGAATTAAACCCACACTCAAAAGCTATCTCAGTAATACTTTGGTCGGATATTGCTAATTTTCTTTGAGCATGTGAAATCCGCTCTTGAATAATAGATTCATGTAATGTGTAACCAAAGGTTTTCTTAAAAATCGAATTTGCATAATCAGGATGTAGCCCAACTGCAGCTCCTATATCAGCAATACTAATTGGTTGTAAGTAATTCTGGCTAATATAAACTACTATCTGTTCTGTTACACTAAAATCATACCTTTGGATTGATGTGAATTCATGATTATATGAAGTTTCAAGCGCTAATCTCAACAACCTTGCATGAACCTCTAACAGTATAAGTTCCATATTAGAAGCTTGATTGATTCCAATATTCCAATTTTTGAACATAAACTCATCAAAAACAGAATATATTTCAGTTAACTCTACAATTACTTCTCCTCTTAAAATCTTATCAACGAAAGAAGAGGGAAGATTCCATGATAGAAATTGGGAGAAAGGGATTGTACATACATAATAGGGCAATGTGCTATTACAATCAATGATTTGGTGGGGTGTCAGCCCCCAGAATACAGCAATTTTTTTTTCTGGAATCACTATTTTTCTATCGTTGAATAGATAGGTCATATTTCCATCTACAAAGTAATTTAATTCTATTTCATTATGCCTATCAGGTTTAGACATCAAATTTGGAGTCCATAGCTCACAAGTCAAACCATAAGGTTTGTATTCTTGTCGTCTTTCGTTGTATTTATTTAAAATCTCGGTATTCATCATGTTTATCTCGTAAAATAGGTTGTTTTAACCTAATGACAAGATTTAAATTTACGATATTAAATCTAAATATATAAAACATGAAAATTAAATGGCTTTTTATCGTCTTTTTTTGGATGATATTTTTTGAATTATCAAACGCTCAAGTCAATTCTCAATCAACTCAATTAAAACCTCGAATAATTGTACTGACAGATGTTTCAACATGGGAAACTGATGACAGCGAATCCTTAGTAAGATTATTTGCTTATGCAGATATGTTCGAAATAGAAGGTATCGTTTATACTACAGGTTGGAGTTTAGATGAAACAAGAGATGATTTTTTCAGCTTAATCCATAATGCGATTGATGCTTATGAAAAGGATTTACCTAATTTGATGAAGCGTTCAAATCAAAATGGTCACCTATCCAATGAAAATAAGCATGCAGTTGGTTATTGGCCAAGTGCAAACTACCTACGGGAGCGTACCGTATTTGGGAGTAAAAAAAGAGGCATAGCTAATATTGGTCAAGGGTATGATTCTGATGGTAGCAATTTAATAATTAAGCAGGCTGACTCAGACGACAAGCGACCTTTATGGATTTGTTTATGGGGCGGTGGTAATACCTTGGCACAAGCTATTTGGAAAGTAAAAAACGAACGAAGTACAGAGGACTTACGAACTTTCTTGAAAAAAATTCCAACTTATGCGATTACCGACCAAGATAGGTCTTATGAGAAAGGAACTCCTTTTGAAATCAGTGCTCAGCAATGGTTACGGAAAGAATTTGAGAAAAGCCTTATTTACTTATGGGATGAAAGTGCATGGTTATACCAAAATGGTACAGGGAAGAAAAATTGGGGAGAATATGAAACAAATATTCAAGGTCATGGTAATCTGGGAAAAGTATATCCTAAATATAAATATGGTGTAGAAGGCGATACCCCTTCATTCCTGTACTTACTTCCAAATGGTCTAAATGTTCCAAGCAACCCTAGCTATGTTGGTTGGGGAGGGTATTTTAATTGGGGAGTTGGTTCTGATGATACAACCTATTCTTACACAAATCATCAAGGAAAAGCTAAAGAAATTGCTTCGAAGTATGCTTCATATTTCTATCCCGCCATTTTTAATGACTTTGCGGCTAGAATGGACTGGGCAAAAGATGGGCGTGGGAATAGTAATCCAACCGTCATTATTAATAAATATGAAGGAACTGATATAATAAAATTAAAACCCAAAAGTGGAACTACGCTAACGCTTGATGCTTCAAAATCAAAAGATTTAGACAATAATCAACTTAGTTATAAGTGGTGGTTTTTATCAGAAGCAAGTACTTATAATGGTAACCTTGAAATTACTGATGCTAATAATGCAAAAGCTAGCATAAATGTACCTTCCAATGCTATTGGGACCAATATTCACATCATTTGTGAGGTAATTGATAACGGTGTGCCCAATTTAACAAGCTATAGAAGAATTATTTTAGGACCTATCAAATAACATTACAATCATGAAAATATACATAACATTGCTTTTAGTCATAGTAGGGATTTGGGATGGCTTTTCCCAACCAAGAGTAGTTATCATGTCAGATTTTCCTCCTGTAGATGTAATTCCAGGAGGAATGGGGTTTGGCGTGCCTGAAAAGCGAAGTGATTCAGATGATCTACAATCGATGGTTAGGTTTTTACTATATGCAAATGAATTTAAGGTAGAAGGTATTGTTGCTACGTCGGCAACTTTTGCCAATGTTGCTAACAAACAACATATTTTCGATATGCTATATCTATATGATTATGTTTACAACAATCTTCATAAAAAGGATAGTCGCTATCCAACAGCCAAACAATTACGTGCTGTAACATGGCAAGGTCTTTCTGGAACGTATGGACGTCCAGCGTCAGAAGTAATTGGAAAAGGTAGAGAAAGCGAAGCTTCAGAGCAATTAATAAAGTTATTAGAAAAAGATGACGATACCCCGATTTGGTTCTGTATTTGGGGGGGCTCTTCAGATTTATCTCAAGCGTTGTGGACTATAAAACAGACTAAGAACGCTTCAGATTTAAGGAAAATTATAAAAAAAATACGTATCTACATGATTGGACTTCAAGATGGGTCTGGGCAGTGGTTGCTTGATACATTTCCAGCATTATTTATCATTATGTCGAGTCGAAATTATATGGGTATGTTTAATAATGCACAAGGAGCTGATATAAAGCTATCAGACTTAAATTGGATTAATAAACATATCCGTAAGGGACATGGATTACTTGGTGCAATATATCCAGAAAGTGGCTTTTACCCAGAAACACCTGGTGTATGGGAAGGTGACTCACCATCATTCTTGTATTTAGTAAGTGCCATCAAAGGCATCAATAATCCTGAAAAGCCCAATCAAGATAGTTGGGGTGGAAAATTTATACAAATTGACTCGACCAAGAACCATTGGTTTGATGACCCTGCTGGAACTGAATCTGTTTGGAAATGGCGAAGCCAAGTTCAGCAAGATTTTGCAACTAGGGCGACGTGGATGCTTCCTTAGTTATTTCAAAGTCTTTTTCGCCAACTGTCCGTAGGGTATTTCCTACGACCCAAAATGGCAAAGAGCGTTACGCTCGTTCTAAGATTTGAGAATGACAAAATATGTCATCGAAGCCTGAAAAATGCATGACTAATTTCGAGTGAGACGCTCTTCTGTATTTTAGGTCTTAGGAGAGCCTAAGACAGTCAGTTATAAAAAAATGGCTAATGCTTTTTACAACACTAGCCATTTTGCCTCTTTAGAAGGGTCTATATTTTACTTCTTAAATACCCCACTAAAATTTCAAGACCTTTTTCAAAATGAGTATTGTTTGGAATAACAATATCAGATGTTTTACGATAGGGCTTTACATATTTTTTGAAAGCGGGCTCAACATGATTATCCCAACGGTACATTACTTCCTCTTTTTCGCCATATCCTCTTTCAGCCGCATCACGTCTGATTCTTCTATCTAGCCTGATTTTACTTTTTGCATCCACAAAGATTTTTAAATCTAGCAAATCGGCAATTTCCTTAAAGTAAAAAACAAATAAACCTTCCACTACGATGATTGGCTTTGGATGAAAAGTAATTATTTCAGGAATGATGTCAGGATTATTAAAGGTGTATTCTTTCCGTTGGAAATCCTGACCAGAACGAATCGTTTCCACATCAAGCGCATATTGATGTAAATCTAATGATTCGGGTTCATCAAAATTGATATAGCCATGTTTATCGATAACTTGCTCGTGTCTGTTTTTGTAATAATTATCTTGTGAAATCAAGCAAATTTCATCTTTTGAAAAAGAATGAAGTAATTGATTGAGAAATAATGTTTTACCCGAAGCGCTGCCTCCGGTGATGCCTACGATAAATGGTCGTTGGTCTGGTCTCATAAAATGATTAAAGTCGTTGAAAAATTTTAGCAAAGGTCGGAAAGATTGTTACAACTTGTATTTTAATTCTGACTCTTTTCTTTTTCAATCTTAAAAAGGAGGTCTTTTCCCTGTAATAATTTTACCATCAAGGATGGCCCATACCTGATTTTTGTAAGTATCGCCCAGAGGAATATTGAGGTCTTTGTCTAGATAAATCTGGTTTCCTTCTATAAATTCTATTTTACTTAAGGAAATAATATAAGAACGATGTACGCGTGCAAAGCTTTCAGAAGGCAGAGATTCTTCAAGGTCTTTAACGTTCAGCAGGGTTACAAACTTTCCTTTTTCTGTATGAATCGTAACATAATTTCCCAAGCCTTCAATAAAAAGTATTTCTGAAAGATTTATTCGTTGGATTCGGTTGTCAGTTTTTACAAAAATAAAGTTGTCTGGATTAAGAGAGTTGCTTGTGTTTTCCTGAGGCTGACTGCCCGACGACTGTGGAATCTGAACTTTTTGTAAAGCCTGTAAAAAACGTTCAAAGGCGATGGGTTTTATCAGATAATCAATAGCATTATTGTCAAAACCTTCGATGGCGTATTGTCTGTAAGCAGTAGTAAGAATAAACTTGCATTTGCCTTTTACAAGTTTTATAAAACTAATTCCTGAAAGCTCAGGCATTTGAATATCAATGAAAACTAAATCTATTTTCTGAGTATTGACAATATCAAGCGCTTCTAGTGGGTCAATACTCGTTGCCACAAGATTTAAAGAAGGAATGTTTTTGATATAACTTGTTAGAATATCAATTGCAGCTTGCTCATCATCAATTATTAAACAATTTATACTCATAGTGGTGCTCATTCAAGGGTGTAAAAATTCATCTTTGAAGTTAATAAAGGATGAATTCCGTTGGATGTTTATTCAATTTTTGGATAATTATTTTAAGTTTTCACAGGGCATAAGGCAACGTGAAAACATTCTGTGAAAATTATTTCTACTATATATTATTGAGTTTTTTTTACAAAGTATTGTGTTGGGTTTTTAAAGCTATTTAAGCCAATTAATACATTTTTCAACGCAAAATTACAGATTGTAATCTACATTGTAGTGTTTGATAATGAGTATAAAAAACTGTTAAACGCTGATAATTGAGTTTACCCTTGAAAAGAAGTAGTTCGTCATTTTTTAAGAGGGGTTGGTGTAAATAATTTTTACAATCAAATGATAAGAATAAAATTTGAACTTATAAGTTCTATGCGTAAACGTCATTCTAGTAGATGGTCTGCCTATTATATTCACCTAGTTTTCATCTAATCAATGAAATGAAAGGCTCATCTCTATGATGTGCCTTTTGTGTTTTATAGGGTGGCAATAGCCTTTGGTTACATCTCAATAAAAAGATTTACTTGATAAAAATAAGGGTCATCGATGATAGCTAATTGATGACATCCAGCATAGCCTAATTGAAGCCTTTTTTTAGTATTTTCAAGTCCTATTTTTCCTGATTGAATTTCTATTGGTCCTTGACGTTTATAATTATGAATCATAAACTGCAATTCATCTTTTTCAACATTTACTGTAATTTTTAGAGGCTTCAGCGGGGTATTCAACTCTCCATGCTTAAATGCATTTTCAACGAAAGTAATCAGAATTAAAGGCATGATTTGTTTATCTGAAATATCGCCAAGAACGGTTAAAATTACTTGTAACCTATTATCATAACGTAGTTGTTGAATCTCGATATAGTTTTGAATATGCTTTAGTTCAGACGCCAAAGGTACTTTTTCTACTTGGTAATTATCATGGAGGGTGTAGCTCATCATCTCAGAAAGTAAGGTTATCGCCCTTGACAAGTTACTGGAATGGGTCTTTGCTTGGAAATAGAAAAAGTTTAAAGTATTGAATAGAAATGCTGGATTTATTTGATTCTTGATACTCGAAAGTTCTGACCTCACGATAATTTTTTCGAGTTCACTTGTTTGTTTAGCTATTTCTTGCTGTTTTTTTTCTTGAATAATAGTTTTTTCAGCATACCAATATACAAATGCCGTAGGAATCATAATCATTAAATACCAAGACCTCACCATCACATTAATGCTCCAAAAGGGAGTTGCCTGAATGTTTTCTTCAGTGATAGGCATTAATGTTTTGTCAATCCATACACCTAGGTTTGCAATTGAAAAAATGGATAAAAAAATGATGATACTTAGCAGTACAGGTTTTTTCTTGTCTAACAAAAAAGGAAAAATTACCTTTAATGACAGGTAAAAAGTTGCCATTTTAAGCAGAATATTATAAAGAATAATCCCGAAACTAACTAGGTTGATTTTTGTGTCGAAATTTGAATAATGTATAATGCTATGAAACAAAAAATCTAATATCCAATAGTAGTAGTGGTACTTTATTTTAATGGAATTCATAAACTTAATTTCAGGAAGATTTTATGAATATTTTCAGAATGTTCAAATTTGACGACATGATTATTAAAATACACAATGTAAAGTTTCCTTCGTATTTCTATCAAATCATCATATACTTCACTTTCCTCTATTCCTTTTTTCCTTAAATAGATGATGGTTAAAAATAAATCATTTTCCTGTGTTTCAATTAGCACTTTTATTGGCTGTTCAGCACTACTTAAATCACCATTTTTTATAGCATTTTCTATAAATGGACTTAGTGTTAATGGATGAATGCGCCTATAATTAATATTTCCAATGATGTCTATCTCTAGCTGAAGGTTTTCGCCAAACTGCATTTGCTGAATGGCAAAATAGTTTTGTATATATTTTACTTCTTGTTCTAAGGGCACTTTGCCCTCAGCATCGTTTTCTTTGATGATATAGCGCATCATTTCAGATAACAACATCACCGAATCTGAGAGCCTTCTTGACACTGGTAGTGCTTGAGCATACAGAAAGTTCAAAGAATTATAAAAAAAATGAGGATTGATTTGATTCTTAAGTGATGAAAGCTCGGCTTCTAAAATAGATTTTTCAAGGATACTTTTTTGTAATTCAGCTTTGCTTTGTTCTCTTACATTCTGAACAAAATTCGTAGCAAACCAATAAGCTAAGGCAAAATGTATTGATAAGTAAAAGTTATTTAACCCAACTGTACAGGATTTATAAAAACTAAATGTGTTATTAGTGATGAAGTGACTATAAAGATAAACAAAAAAAGCATTCCCCAAAGAAGATAATGTAGCTAATGTAATTAATAAAAAAAACAGTATCCTATATCTTTTTGTTGGTAGGGTATAGGGAAGAATACGGTGAATCAGTAAGTAAAAGCAAATAATTATTTCTGAGACTGAGATAACAACATTTTGTATCATGTTGTGTGACTGAGCAAATTTTTGAGGTATGGTAATAAATCCAGATAAAAAAAAGTAGAAAGCATAAGCTATCCAAAAAATAATATGGCTACTTGTTTTTCTCATTCAATTGCTCTCCTTTTCATTTCAAATTTACCTAGGAATAGGCTTTGATTGGGCTATTTTTGCATGAATGGGTATATTCTAATGCTGAATCAGCTTTATGTCAGTTTGAAAATGGTATTTCAAAAAATCTTTTTAGAGTATAACATTCATTAGAGTGATAGTTTTGATGAATAGATAACCTGTCATATAAAGTAGCTTAATTGTAAAATGTGGAGGGATATACAGTCAACTATTTTATAATGAACTCACCTTTTTTAATTTCACATCTCCCAATTCCGAACTTCTCATGTATCTTTGTCGTTCAGTTTTATTAGAAGTGTTTACATGATTTAACAAAGGATTTTCAAAAGTTAAATGGATTGATTTTTTGAAAAAGCGTAACCTTTAACACATAAGAATGGGCGATTTAAAAATAAAAAAAGAAGACATCATTAGGGCGTTATCAACAGTACAAGAACCAGATTTAAAGAAAGATTTGGTTACGCTCAATATGATTAAAGACATTGAATTAGGTATTGGTGAAGTTCGTTTTACAGTAGTATTAACAACTCCTGCCTGCCCATTAAAAGAAAGAATTCGTAGAGAATGCGTTGAAGCTATCCATGAGCATGTAGATGAAAATCTAAGTGTAGTAATTGATATGACGGCCGATGTTACTTCTTCAAGAATGGGAACAGCATTGTTGCCTAACGTCAAAAATATTATTGCGATTGCTTCTGGAAAAGGAGGAGTGGGAAAATCTACAGTAACAGCCAACTTGGCGATGGCGCTTAAACTTTCAGGAGCTAAAGTTGGTATTATTGATGCTGATATCTCTGGACCTTCTATTCCCGTAATGTTTGGTGCAGAAGATATGCAACCTTTGGTGAGTCAGATTAATGGTAAAAACATGATTCAGCCAATTATGCAATATGGCATCAAAATGATTTCGATGGGCTTTTTGGCTCCTCAGGATAATCCAGTACCTTGGCGTGGACCCATGGCTACACAAGCCTTGCGTCAGTTTTTTAGTGATACTCATTGGGGCGAGTTAGATTATTTATTAATTGACCTTCCTCCAGGTACTTCTGATATTCACCTTTCATTGGTGCAACTTGTACCAGTAACAGGTGCGGTAATCGTAACAACGCCACAGAAGGTAGCATTGGCTGATGCTACTAAAGGATTGATGTTTTTCCGTCAGCCACAAATTAATGTGCCAGTATTGGGTGTTATAGAAAATATGGCCTATTTTACTCCAGAAGAATTACCAGATAATAAATATTATATTTTCGGAAAAGACGGCGGTAAGAACCTAGCGATTAAATACGAAACAGCATTGTTAGGAGAAATTCCTTTGGTACAAAGTATCAGAGAAGCAGGTGATGCAGGTAAACCAGCAGTGATGAATGACAGCATTATTGCCACTGCTTTTAAGCAATCAGCAGAATTGTTGGCTCAGCAAGTGGCTATCAGAAATGCAACAAAAGAAAAGACTACTCCAGTACAAGTAAAAGTGTAGTTTTTCTTGTATATTTGAGATAATTATTACCATTAAAACGCAAATGAAGTATTCTTAATTTGTGTGATATATTTTATGGAAACAACAGTCGAATCTCCTTTACAGGAAAAAATAGAAAAAGCCTTAGATAAAATCCGTCCGTATCTGGAAGCAGATGGAGGAAATGTACGTGTCCTTGAAATTGTTGATGGTCATACGCTTCGTCTTGAATTAATAGGTGCCTGTAGTTCTTGTTCGATGTCTGCCATGACATTTCGCGGAGGTATTGAAGAAACAATTTTGCGTGAAGTACCCGAAATCACTAAGGTGGAAGCCATAAATATGTGATTCAATATAAATTCTTGATAAATCAAAAACCCTTGTAGCATGTAATGCTACAAGGGTTTTTTCTTACCTTTGCTTGTAGTAGAAGCTATCGCAATTCGGTTATCAACTTTTAGTTTTAGAAGAAACCGCTTGACCAACTACTATATCGTTTTCATCCATATCAACATCAAAAATTAATTCCCTTTATGAAAATAGGCATCTTCTTTGGCGGTCCTGCCCGTGAGCGTGAAATCAGTTTTGCTGGAGGTAAAACCGCAATGGAAAATATTGATAAAACGTTGTTTGAACCAATTCCTGTATTTGTGGATGGTTTGGGGAATTTTATTTTACTAAATCCTGATTTAGTCTATTCTGCTTCGATTCGGGATTTCTATCCACCAAAATCATATCAAGGAGATTACAGTATTTATGTTGAATCTTTAGGGCAATTATCGGATGAAGAATTGAACGAAATAATTTCAAAAGTAGGTGAACGAATTAGTCCAGAACAGTTTTCAAAGAAATTTGATTTTGTTTTTATCGCCATGCATGGGCCTGCTTGTGAAGACGGAAGTATCCAAGGATTATTAGAGTGGTATGGTATTCCTTATTCAGGGCCAAGTTTGATGGGTTCATCAATAGGAATTGATAAAATTGCCCAGAATGATTTAATCCGCTTGTCTGTCGGACTAGATAAAAAAACGACAAGTATCAGCCGTGAATATTTTGAAAGCAAAGATGCTATAGCATTGTTTGAAGAAGTAAAGGCATCAGTAGGTTTACCATTTGTAGTTAAAGCTCCACATCAGGGTTCATCAATCGGAGTAGCTTTTGTGAAAAAAGATTCGGTTGAGGATTTTGTGAAAGCCGTTAAACAATGTTTGTTTATCAGAGAAGTTTCTTTAGATGAATGGAATAGTGTGGAACATACAGCATTCGTTCAGACGATGGCGAATTTAGACGAAGGAATCGGATTGCCCGTTTCGATGAATGGGGAAGTTGTATATCACCCTGCTGAGCTCTTAGAAAAAATTACTTCACATTTTGAAAACTCACAGGAAAATGTAGGCTTGATTTCGATGAATTCGGAAGATGCCGTTTTGATTGAAGGTTTTGTAAAAGGGCAGGAGTTTAGCTGTGGAGTAATTCAAAATCCAGCCTGTGAGTCTGTAGCTTTACCACCGACTGAAATCCTAGCCAATGTGGAGGTATTTGACTTTAAAGCCAAATATCAATCGTCGGCTACTCGCAAGAAAATCCCGATTAGAACATCTTTAGAGAATAACCAACAAGTACAAGCAGATGTGAAAAAAGCATTTGATTCGCTAAAATTTGGCGTTTGTACGCGTATAGATGGTTTTGTTACGCCTGAAGGGAAAGTTATTTTGCATGACCCAAATACCATTCCGGGGATGTCGCCAACGTCTATTATCTTTAAGCAAATGGCTGAAATTGGTTTGAACGTAACCGATTCTATTACCTATTTTATTCGCCAGTCTATTCGCGAAAGAATGCGTACAGGGAAAAATACATTTAAGTTTCAGCAATTGTTAACAAAGCTCGATATTGCGATAGCTAAGCGCCTTGAAGAGATGGAGGATAGACAAAAAGTAGCGATTATTTTCGGTGGATTCTCGGCAGAAGATCAAGAAGAAAGTTTTGTAAAAGCCAGAAAAGTATATGCTACCTTGTCGGCTTCAACAGAATATTATCCAGTACCAGTTTTTGTAACAGGTGAAAACCACCTTAGCGAAGAACTATACTTGTTACCAACCAATTTGATGTTTAAAGAATTTGCCGAAGATATTAGTAAAGCGTTAGATGGTTCAATTCACCCATTGATTGTTGAGACCAGAAAAAGTGCGGAAAAAATCACATTGCATTATACAGGAAAATTAGTAGGAACAGTGGAACCAATTAGTAGAGAGAAATTGCATGAAATAGTTGATTTGACATCTATTTGTACAACCGATATTGCAATTGATTTACCTGTTTATTTGTAAAATACCTAGAAATAAAAGTTAGAGTTTGTTACTCTAACTTTTATTTTATGAGTTACTTTACCTCCGTGTAAAGCTAACTCCATATGGTAATAAATAACTGGTTTCTGTTTCAATAAATAATTTACCACCTTTCGTACGATTTCTACCATAATCAACTTTCTGATTATCAAAAAGTAACTCCATGAAATCTACAAATTCGTGTGAAACACGCTCTAATAATTTCCGACCCACTTCATTTACACCAAAAGTTCCTTCTAACAGATAAGGTAAAATAAATAGCTTACTTTCAACAGGCTTTCCAGCTACCATTCTAGGAGCCCAATACCCACTTGTCGATTTTATATGATTGACCACAGCGTCTTTTACTTTTTCTGGGCAAGCTCCTTTTACAAAAACGGTATCAATAGTTCCTTGTGCTGTTACTTTAAAAGAGAAAACAGAAATAGTACAAATAGTATCAGGATTGAAGGTTGGTATTCGTAACTTACTCCAAATATTCTTTCTGTCCTTCATTTGTAATTTTGGAGGAGTATCATTACTAGATGAGCTTTGTCCCAAGATTATATTAAAGCTTATTAACAAAAAGAAAATCAATAAACTTCCTTTATGGGCAATGTGTTTCTGGTGCATTGTTGGCATTATTTAGGTTTTTATGTTTAAGATATATAGGTAATTTATTTTACAAAGTTGGTGTAAGGAATGTTTTTATGCTATTAGCAAGAAAATAATCTAAAAATAATCATTGTATTCTGATAAAATTCAAGGAAAATACTATGAAAAATACAAAATATATTAATTTTGTACCTTCGTTTGAACAATCTTTGAGTTAATGGGTAAGTTCCTGTTGCTCAGAATCCCAAAATCATGTCTTCCAAAAAAATACAATCAGCTCTTATTTCGGTTTATTACAAAGACGGACTCGCTCCGATTGTCGAATTACTTCATCAAAATGGAGTAAAATTATACTCGACAGGTGGTACGCAAACTTTTATTGAAGAATTAGGTATTCCTGTGACAGCAGTAGAAGACCTAACAAGTTATCCTTCTATTTTTGGAGGAAGAGTAAAAACCCTTCACCCAAAAGTTTTCGGTGGTATTCTTTACCGTCGTGACCATGAAGGTGACGTAGCTACAGCGGCACAATACGAAATTCCTTCAATCGATTTAGTGATTGTTGATTTATACCCTTTTGAAGAAACAGTTGCAAGTGGTGCCTCTGAAGATGATATTATCGAAAAGATTGATATCGGTGGTATTTCACTAATTCGTGGTGCGGCTAAAAACTTCAATGATGTGTTGATTGTTTCGTCTCGTACTCAATACGCAGAAGTACTTTCGATTTTACAAGCCAAAAACTGTAGTACAGATTTATTAGATCGTAAACGTTTTGCGATGTTGGCTTTCGGTACATCTTCTCATTACGATACTGCCATTCATGCTTATTTTAATGGTAATACTAATGATATTTATGATTTCAAATCTTTACCACAAAGTACGCTTCGTTATGGTGAAAACCCACATCAATCAGCTACTTTTTATGGTGATATAGATGCCTTGTTTGATAAATTGCATGGTAAAGAATTATCATACAATAACCTTGTTGACGTAGATGCTTGTATTACTTTGTTAGATGAATTCAAAGAGACATCTTTTGTTATCATCAAACATACGAATGCTTGTGGTGTAGCATCTGCTGAAACTGTTCATCAAGCATATTTGAATGCTTTTTCTTGTGATACTATCTCTGCATTTGGTGGAGTATTAGCTACTAATGGAACAGTAGATAAAGCATCTGCTGAAGAGATGAATTCATTATTTTTCGAGATTTTGATTGCTCCAGATTTTACTGAGGAAGCTTTGGTAATATTGAAGTCTAAGAAAAACCGTATTTTGTTAAAACGTAAACCTGTACAAAATTCAACAATGATGTTCAAAACATTATTGAATGGTGTATTGGAACAAGATAAAGATTTAGCGACAGAAACCGTTGCTGATTTCAAAACTGTAACAACTAAAGCACCGACTGACTCAGAATTACGTGCCTTGGAATTTGCGTTGAAAATCTGTAAGCATACTAAGTCAAATACCATTATTTTAGCAAAAGAAGGACAGCTATTGGCTTCTGGTGTTGGACAAACTTCAAGAGTAGATGCTTTAAAACAAGCCATCGATAAAGCTGCTGAGTTTGGTTTTGACTTACAAGGTTCAGTAATGGCTTCTGATGCATTCTTCCCGTTCCCAGACTGTGTTGAGATTGCTCATAAAGCAGGTATTACTGCGGTCGTTCAGCCAGGAGGATCAATTAAAGACAAAGATTCTGTAGCTTATTGCGATGCTAATGACTTGGCTATGGTGATGACAGGTGTTAGACACTTTAAGCACTAAAAACCAGCGCTTTAATATAATTTTTATAAGACCTCGCTCATCTTTTGGGCGAGGTTTTTTACATTATTTTGCTTTATAAAATCTATACTAAAATTTCATTTCATCAATTCTGTAAAAAAGCCTGTTTTTTAGCCCAAATTCTACGCAAAAATCAACAAACGTTAGATGATTTGATAGGTTTTTTGTATTTTTACTTTTTAATTGGAAATAAAGCAAATTGGGCAGATTAAACATCACATTACAAAAAGCTTCAAAAATATAAATGAAAATGGAAGTGAGGGTTTTGACGTTTAGTATATAAAATATTGAAGACATTCAAAATCAACCTACCAAAATCAAATAAAATATGTCAGAATATCAGGAACTAGAAGAAAACAGTAGAGCTAATTATGATGCCGATAACATTCAGGTGCTTGAAGGCCTTGAGGCAGTAAGAAAACGTCCATCCATGTACATTGGTGACACTGGATTTAAAGGTCTCCACCACTTAATTTGGGAAGTTGTTGATAACTCGATAGATGAAGCCTTAGCAGGTCATTGCGATTCGATTAAAGTAACCATCAACACTGATAATTCTATCACTGTTGAAGATAATGGTCGTGGTATTCCTACAGGAATGCACACTAAAGAGAAAAAATCTGCTTTAGAGGTTGTAATGACGGTTCTTCACGCAGGTGGTAAATTTGATAAAGACACTTATAAAGTATCTGGTGGTTTACACGGTGTGGGGGTTTCATGTGTGAATGCTCTTTCAACAGATTTAAAAGTAACCGTAAATCGTGACGGAAAAATCTTCCAACAAGAATATAAAATTGGTGTTCCGCAATACCCTGTAAAAGAAGTAGGTGAAACAGACCGTACAGGTACAACCGTTACATTCAAGCCTGATGCTAGTATTTTCACAGTAACTGAATATAAATACGAAACAGTAGCAGGTCGTTTGCGTGAATTGTCGTTCTTGAATGCAGGTATTCAAATTAGTTTGACCGACCTCCGTGATTTAGATGAAAATGGTACTCCTAAAGGCGATTTATTCTTCTCAGAAGGTGGTTTAAGTGAATTTGTATTGTATTTGGATGCAAGTCGTGATAAAATCATTGAAGCACCTATCTACATGGAGGGTGACAAAAATGGTGTTCCTGTGCAAGTAGCGATGATGTATAATACTTCATATACTGAAAACGTAGTGTCGTATGTAAACAACATCAATACCATTGAAGGTGGTACGCACGTTGCAGGTTTTCGTGGTGCTTTAACACGTACGTTGAAAAACTATGCTGACAAATCGGGTGCTTTGGATAAACTGAAAATTGATATTGTTGGTGATGACTTCCGTGAGGGTTTAACTGCCGTTATCTCTGTAAAAGTAGCAGAACCTCAGTTTGAAGGACAAACCAAAACCAAATTAGGGAATGGTGAGGTATCAGGAGCAGTTTCGGCGGCTATGTCTGATATGCTAGAGTCGTGGTTAGAAGAACACCCGAAAGAAGCTCGCCAGATTGTTGCTAAAGTTGTATTGGCAGCTCAGGCTCGTCACGCGGCTCGTAAGGCTCGTGAGATGGTTCAGCGTAAAACAGTATTAGGCGGAAACTCTTTGCCAGGTAAACTAGCTGACTGTTCTGACAATGACCCACACATTTGTGAATTGTATTTAGTAGAAGGGGACTCAGCAGGGGGTACAGCTAAACAAGGTCGTAACCGTGCATTTCAAGCTATTTTACCATTGAGAGGTAAAATCTTGAACGTAGAAAAAGCCCAAGAATATAAGATTTACGAAAGTGAAGAAATCAAAAATATGATTACGGCTTTGGGTGTAAGTTTTGGTAGAGATGGCGACGAAAGAGCCTTGAATACTGAAAAGTTACGTTACCATAAAGTAATCATCATGACGGATGCCGATGTCGATGGTTCTCACATCAGAACCTTGATTTTGACTTTCTTCTTCCGTTATATGAAAGATTTACTTGATAAAGGCTATATCTATATCGCACAACCACCATTGTACCAAGTGAAGAAAGGACAGCAAATGGAATATTGCTGGACAGAAACACAACGAGAGCAGGCTATCAAACGCATTGCGGGTAATGGTAAAGAAGATTCAGTAGGAGTACAACGTTACAAAGGTCTTGGAGAGATGAATGCTGAACAATTATGGGAAACTACGATGAATCCAGATACACGTACTTTGAAACAAGTAACGATAGAATCGGCTGTTGAAGCCGACCATTTATTCTCGATGTTGATGGGTGATGAAGTACCACCACGTCGTGAGTTTATTGAGAAAAATGCGAAATATGCGAAGATTGACGTGTAGTTAATTTTTGGTGATATAAATATATAAACGAGCTCCAGACTATTTAAAATGTATCTGGAGCTCGTTTGTTTTGGATAAATATAGGTGTTAAATTGCTATAATAAAAAACTGTGATTTTTTAAATTTAAACTACATCGAGCAATGTTAAACCACAAAGCCTTTTTATTAACTCCATTTTTCTTTTTTTTAATTACTCAATATATCCATAGCCAAACCGTAAAAAAAATTTTCTTACAAAAACAAATAGGTGTTGGCCCATTTTATAATTCAACTACCTTTTTAAACCTACGCCCTGATTCTTTATATAGATTTCCTGATATGAACATAAGCAAGTCAATTGTAAAAAGAGCCTATTTTCAAAAAGAAAAACAATTGTATGAAGAATATCTAAAGGGTGGAGTGTCAGAAGAAGAGTTTGAAGGAAAATTGAAAATATATAAAATACTGCCTTTAATTGTATCTAAACCACGCAAAACTGCTTATTATGTAGATTTTTTTATTGGAGAAATTAATAAGAATAAGCGTGTAATAATTGCAGATATTAATAGGAATAGTGATTTTAGGGATGATACTCCATATTACATTGAAGGAGATTTTAGCCTTAAAAGCAAAGATATTAAAGATGAAAAAATACTGAAACAACTACCTGTAATTGCGGTGAAATATGAATTTGATAATGGACAGAAAACTCAATGGATTAAAACCATCGTAAAACTAAATCCTTTTAAGACAGGAGCAACTTATGGAAACCCTATTGAGGATGATTTGTACTTAATGATTGAACATTTTTATTTTAATAAAGGTAGCTTTAAAGTAAATGGGGAGGAGTATGTAGTTGTTAGCTCTAACACTTCAATATCTGCTGAATTTAATGAGAGCAAGACATCTCTATTTTTCTTTAAAAAGGAAGACTATAAGCAAACATTAAAACCTAATGTAAATCTAATTTCATTTAAGGCTTACGATTCACTAAGACTTGGAAATGTAAACTTTTATATATCTAAAATATCGTTAGCTGGCGACACACTGTACATGAGGAGTACTATAAAGTCTAAACACATTATTGGTATTCAAGTTGGGAACTATATTACTAATAGCTTGTATTTTGATAATATTGAAAAAGATAAATATCTACTCATAGATTTTTGGGGTACATGGTGTGCTCCATGTATCGAAAATTTACCAGAATTAAAAAAAATATATGAAAAATTAGACAAAACTAAAATTCAATTACTGAGTATTGCTTCTGATAGTGATTCTTTGGGTGTTAACAAAATCATAAAAAAGTATGATATGTCTTGGTTAAATAAATCAGAAAATTATCAAGATAATGGGTTTGTGAAAAAATTAAGAGTAAATACTTTTCCTAGTATTATTTTAGCCTCGCCAACTGGACAAATATTAGAAAGAAAGATAGGTAGTAAAACAATGATATTTGAGCTTAACAAAAAGCTGGAAGAATTAAGGCTTTTTAATAAATAGGACTCATAGATTCTACCTGTCAACCCTAAAACATTCCTAACTGTTCATTACTCCCTAATTTCCCAGTATAGTAATCGTTTACATCTTTATATTCATCTGGAAGGTTCTTGCGGGTACAAGAGATATTAAAATGTGTAAAAATCTTCTCTAGTTCCTCCGCTGCTTTATGTCCAGCCTTGTCGTTATCTAAATAAAAAACCACATTGACTCTTTTAAATAATTTAGCCCATTCTTTTTTGAAGATATTGGCTGTTCCTAAACTAACCGCCGTTTTACCTTCCTGAACTAAACGCATACAGTCGAAAGCCCCTTCGGTAACATATACGGTTTCTCCAGTTCTAGTCTTCTTTAAAACATCGGCATTAAATAGTGTTAAAGGCTTGTTATTCAAGAAACAATAGCGATTTGTACCATCGATAGGTTTATTAATCACACGGCCTTGTAAATAAACAATTCGACCTTCGCGATAATAAGGGATGATTAATGAATGAGCGTAAAAAATGAGGTTGTTTTTGGTATTATATAGCCCTGATTCTTGTAAGTCGAGGGTTGCGAAATGTTGTTTTAAATACCAAGTTACTTCGGTATAATCTTTAATGACAAACAAGTTAAAATCTTTAATGGTCTTATCAGTAAAGCCACGCTGTTTTAAATATGCAAGGGCCGATTGAGATAATTCGTTTGATTTTTGTTGCAAACAAAAATTACGAAAGGCTTCATAAATCTGAGAATGTATTTCTTCGGTTGGCTTTTCTTTTTCTTGTACTCGTCTGATGGCTGCTACATCAAACAAATTACTAGTGGGTAACTTTTTCTTAGTGTACGTCGGATGCTTTTCAAAACCTGGGATATATTCTACTGCCATTTCCTGAATGGTAGCTTTTATATCCATCTTTTTGATTTCTGAATATAAACTAATGCTGTTACCAGTTTTGGCACAACCAAAACAATAAAAGCTATTGGTATGTGGATATAGCACCAGCGATGGCGTATCGTCTTCATGAAATGGGCAAATCATCCGCTGTCGCTTAACGTCAAGTCCCAAATCTTCTGCTATTTGTAGAATAGATACTTGGTTGAGCTCGTCTAAAATGTTCATGAGGAATATGATATATTTTTTTAAACAAAAAACCCGCAAGAATAAGTTCTAACGGGTTATTAGTTAATATATTTATCAATGACGATTAGTTATTACTAAATCTCATTTTCAATTCATTAAGTTTTGCTTTTACAGAAGTATCAATCTGACGATCGTTTACTTGAAGGATATATCCACCAATTAAATCTTCTTCAATTTTCTCAATGATTTCTACATCTTTTCCAGTTGTAGTAGCAACAATTTGCTGAAATTCAGCTTTTTGTGCAGCTGTTAGTGGAGTAGCTGTAGTAACATAAGCCTTCTGAATACCTTTGTATAATTCATATTGAACAAGGTAATCTTCAGCAATTAGTTTTAATACTGATTCACGATTTTTTTGAGTAATGATTTCAAAAATAGACATCGTTGAATCATCTACTTTGCCTTTGAAAATTTTTCTAAGTATCGTCAATTTATGATAGTGAGATACGATAGGGTTTTTCAACAGTAAGTAAAACTGATGGTTTTCGTCGCAGACTTGGTTGAAGAGTTTCATGTCTTCATATACCTGAGCTTCAACGTTTTTTTCTATCGCCAAACCAAGTAACGATTTGGCATATCTGAATGCAACGGTTTGCTGGGACATTTTAATTTTGGATTTTTGATGTTGAATTTAGATAATAAGTATCCTCATTCTTTATTCAAATCGTAATATCAGCTAATCGATATTAGTTTAATTTAGCATCAGCTAACAAAGTATTTACCAAAGCTTCTTGAGCACCACGGTCAGCTAACTGAGTACGTAATACTTTTTCTGCAATTTCAAGTGATAAAGTAGCAGCCTCTTTTCTTAATGAAGCCACAGCACTTACTTTCTCTTGGTTGAAGGCAGCACGAGCTTTCTCGATTTCTTCTGCACCAGCTTTCTGAGCTTCAGCTCTTGCTTGTACAATCATTGCTTCGCTAGCATCTTTTGCTTCTTTTAAAACTCTGTCACGCTCAGCACGTGCTTCTGCGATTAGTTTTTCGTTACCAGCTTTCAATTCCGCCATTTCTTGACGAGTTTTTGCTGCTAAAGAAAGAGCATCTTCAATTGATTGTTCTCTTTCTTGTAAAGATGCTATGATTGGTTTCCAAGCAAATTTTGATAACAAGAAATACAAAAGACCAAAAATTACTAATTGCCAAACTATTAGACCAAGACCAGGGGTAATTAAATCCATCGTTGTCTGTGATTTTGTATGTGAAAATTTCTATGAATGCTTTCTAAAAACGTAAACTAACTTTCTGACTTAGAGAATGTATAGTACACATTTGATATTTTTTAAGATGAAAATCAGCAATAGCCTAATGCTTTTCTTGCTGATTTTCAAATGTTGCTTTTGAATAGGATTCAATTACCAAAAAACTAATTTTTTCAGATATGAACGCTAATCAGTTGGTTTTGAATTACTTCAACGTTACCAACAAACAGATTACCGCTGCGAAAAGAGCTACGGCTTCAACGAATGCTGCAACGATCAACATAGCACCTTGGATTTTTCCAGAAGCTTCAGGTTGACGAGCGATAGCTTCCATTGCAGAACCACCGATACGACCAATACCTAAACCAGCACCGATAGCTGCAACACCAGCACCTAAACCAGCAAGACCTAAACCTAAAGAAACTTCTCCTAAGATTGACAAAAGTGACATAATTGTAATTGTTTATTTGTTAAATTAATTTGAAAAACGTTTTGAATAAATATTAATGATGGTGCTCTTCAACGGCTGAACCAATGTAAGTTGATGTCAACATGGTGAAGATATATGCTTGTAATAAAGCTACCAATAATTCGATAAGGTTCATGAAAATAGAGAAACCAACGATGATTGGGCTAATTGCGATACTTTCAAAGATAAAAATTAATGAAATTAAGCTCAATAAAATGATGTGTCCCGCACTGATGTTAGCAAAAAGACGAACCATTAAAGAGAAAGGTTTCATGAACAAACCGATAACTTCTACGGGTGTTAATAAAATTAATAACCATTTCGGTACGCCCGGCATAGCAAAGATGTGTCCCCAATAAGTACTTCTTCCGTTAAGGTTAGTTACAAAGAAAGCAATTACTGCTAAAACTAACGTTACTGCGATATTACCTGTTAAGTTAGCGCCACCTGGTAATAATCCTAAAAGGTTATTAATCCAGATAAAGAAAAACAATGTTAGTAAGTATGGCGTAAAGCGTCTGTAATGTTTTTCGCCAATGTTATTTTTTGCGATTTCGTCACGAACAAAAATGATGATTGGTTCTAATAACGACTGTAATCCTTTCGGAGCTTTTCCTTCACGCTCTTTGTATCCTTTTGCAACTGAGAAGAAAATAGTCAATAACAGCACAGCGCTTAATAACAAAGAAGCTACGTTTTTAGTGATTGAAAAATCATAAACCGCAGAACCATCTTCAGCAACAATATGGTGATGTTCTAATTTTAGTCCCTCATAGGAAACAGCTTCATGGTGTTCGTTTTTGAACTTACTTGAAGAGAATACTTTCAAGCCATCTTTAGTAAAAACGATACATGGCAAAGGAAGCGAAACGTGCGAATGTCCAATAGTAGCAAAGTGCCATTCGTGTTCGTCACCGATGTGCTCAAGGATAAGTTTACCTGGCTCGAATTTCGCTTCGCCATGGCTTTCTTCATGCTTGCCTTCTACGGCTTCTGTGCTAGTTTCAGTAGTAGGCGTAGCTGTTGTATCAGCACTATGCTCATGCTGAGCAAAAGTTACTGATGAGAACAAAAATAAAAAAGCTAAAATATTTGAAAAATACACTTTCTTCATCACGGCTTCTTGGAAGTATATGGTTGTTTTTTGAATATTCTTAATAATAATCTTTACTCTTGGTTGGTGATAATCAATACTTTATAAATAAAACTAATTGATTCACCTCTAAAAGTGTCGCAAGTTACGATACAATCCGTAAATTTCAAACCCTGTGTAACATAAATAGAGTACAAAAAAATTGGTAATAAAGATATAGATGTCTTTTGTACCCATATAAGCAATTACGCCAACGAAAATCAGACTTAGTATTAACCTTGTTACAATACCACCTAAATAGAATTGCACAAAGTGCTCGCGATTGTTAGCAAACCCCATTTGTGCCAACAGATGATTCAGGTAAGAAACCGCAAAAAAGAAAGCCAATATTATCCATTTATAAGAATGAAGATATTGGGAAAGTCCTATTTGTGGAGAAAAATAAAATACCAAACCCAAGACAATCGTTAGGATAATGATTCTAAGCATAATCAATAATTTTTGCAAAGGTAGGCAAAGACTAACTTTCAGAAAAGGAGAATCATAAAAAAAGCTACTCAACGAAATACGTTAAGTAGCTTTTTTATTTTTTAAGCTAATCCTTATTTTACTTGATAAGTATTTTTAGCGATACCAATGCCTCCACTAAATGCTGTTCCCTCTACTACAATGTTGATACTTGTTTTTGCATCTGTGTTCCAGTAGGTTAAGGTAGCTTTCCCCGTTGAATCTGTTTGAACATTAGGAGCCCAATGGAGTGTAGAGCGAAAATCAGGACGAACATTTTCTGGTTTATCCACATCATATTTAGGAGCATAAAATTCGCGAGCTACATGATATCCAAAACGCTTTTGAAGAGCAACGCCCAAGGCAGGGTCTTTTGAATAATCGTAGTTTGCTCCACCTCTTTTAGTCAAAATTGAAATTACGCCATTACTAGCTCGTGAACCAAAAATAGCGGCATCTGCCCCTTTTAATATATCAATTTCATCAACGTCACAAGGATTTATACCCGTAAGAATATCAACGGATGTTGCCATACCATCTAATACAACCAGTGGGTCAGTGCTTCCGTTAATGGTACCTATCCCTCTGATGATTACTTTATAGCCACCACTTCCATCAGGCGAAATTTGTACCCCTGGTACTCTACCTTGTAGCATTTGTAATACGTTGGTAGCACCAGCACATAAAATATTATCCACTTTTATCGTATTACTAGCCCTACCATAAATTTTACGAGAATCTGGAGGGGTCTCTTTTTTAGCTCTCACCACTACCTCATCCAGCATCTGAACTTTGTTAAGCTTTAATTTTTTCTCTAGTTCAATAGCATCCTTCGCTTTTTTCAAGAAATCAGCAAGTTCTTTGGCATCAAATTCTATAGGATTAAAAGGGGTTCTTATAATCTGTACTTTGGGCGCACTTTGTTGTGGGTCAATAGATACCTGAAGGTTCTTACTTCCTTTATCTTTCATGCCTTGTATAAAAACTTGGGTGCTATCATTAAAATCAATGCCATAAAAAGCATAGTTTCCTAAAGAATCTGCACTACTCATTAAAATCTGAGGATTTTCATTTTGCGTTTTCAACATCAATGTCAGGCTTACATTATTCGCAGGTTTACCATTTGGGCGTAATGCTTTTCCTGTTATACTCAATCCTGTTTCTAAAATATGCTGAAAGCTAGGTTTTTTATTGTCAATAATATCTTTCCAAACAAATCGTCTCCAGCCCTGCGTTAGCATTAATATATCTAAATGTCTAGCCGCATTTTCATTATTAGATTCAAAATAATAGGCAGGTTGCTCTATATTACCTTTTAAACTTGCATAGTATTCGCCTGTTTTTTTCTCAGCAATATCTGAAGTCAATAATAAATAAGTTAATAAATTACCTTGAAAAGCATCAGGAATTACTTGCCCAGCATCAGTTACGGCCACAGAAAAATCACCTTTTAAGGGTTTCCCTGCTTTATCTGTTGCTTCCAGATTCAGCGTTACTTTTTCTCTGTTTTTATAGACAGCCTTATCAGTGCTAACTTTTAAATTTATCTGTTTGTCTTGCTGTACAAAAACGAGACGTTCGCATCTTGGTTCGCCTTTTGAATCAAACATCGTAATTTGTATGATACCATCGTCAGGAATTTTATCTTTAGGAATACTTACGCCAAAAGATTTTAGTTTTTCTGAACCCTTTGCTACAAAACAAATTTGTCCTCTTTGTTGTGCAATAATGACAATATCCTTGGCTTTATCGGCAGGAATGGGTGTACTATTAGAAATGAAAACTTTTATCTTTTCTTTGTTCGATACATTATCAATCGCCATTGTATAGCCTTGCTGATAGGCGGTAGGTAAAACAAAAGACTTTAATGTACCATCTTTTTGTTTGACGTATGCTGTATAGGTTTCTAAATTTTCTGGCGTAAAGTTGAAATAACCCATTCCTAAATGTTCAGAATTGAAGGCAGCAGCGGTATCTTTAGTACTACTCAATACAAACCCTTCGTGTTCCACTCCTTTACCTGCAATATTTACAGCTTTGAAACCTACTCTCGTTTGAAGACCCACTACTAAATTTCCACCTTCTGGAAAAAATTGCAAATCAGCAACTTCTTGTAATTTGTTTCCTGCGGTTTCGGTGAGTTTATTTTTTGAAGCACCTTCCCAAATTTTTATTTCTTGTCTGAAAAAAAACTCTTCTGAGAAATTTCTCATATAATTGGTATAAGCCCTGATTTGATAACTCCCTTCTGCTAAAGAATCAGGAATGAGAATATCACCAAAGGTTGAACCATCAGATTTTAAAGTGCGTTGTGCAATAATTTTACCTTTTGATTCATCTATTAAATCAACGTATAGTACTCTGCTGACAGAATCTATTCTATGATAAGTAGCATCAAACAAATAGCCTTTGAACCAAATAGTTTCACCTGCTAGATAATAAGGTTTATCGAGCTGTAAATAAACTTTTTCTTGTGGGTTTTCATGATGGAATTTATCGAATTTGGCGACTAATTTTTCAATAAAATCGTCTCCATCTTCCATAAAAGTAAAGGCAGAGGTGATAAAGAGGGTGATAGATAAAAAAGTAAATAGCTTTCGATTCATACGTTTAGGTGGGTTTTGTTTGTAATATATTTTAAACGATTCAAATATCTTAGTTGGTGTTTACAAACACAATTATTTTGTGATAGGTGGGGTTTAATGGGGTACAAAAAAAAGATGACCCCAATTAATCAAAACTGAGGTCATCTTTTTATTTATATTCCTTTAACACTACAGCGTTGTAAGGTCGAAACCATCCATGAAGGCAGTAGTAAAGTTTCCAGATTTAAAACGTTCGTCATCCATTAATTTAATATGGAATGGAATAGTAGTTTTAATTCCTTCAATCACAAATTCTTGCAAAGCACGTTTCATACGAAGTAAAACTTCTTCACGGGTTTGTCCCGATACGATTACTTTCGCAATCATTGAATCGTAGTTTGGTGGAATAGTATAGCCAGAATACACGTGGCTGTCGATTCTCACACCACGACCACCTGGAAGGTGAAGGTTCGTGATTTTCCCTGGAGACGGACGGAAGCCGTTTTTAGGGTCTTCAGCATTAATACGGCATTCTAGAGCAAACAATTTAGGGAAATAGTTTTGCCCTGAAATAGGTTCGCCCGCAGCTACTTTTATTTGTTCTTTAATTAAGTCAAAATCAGTAACTTCTTCAGTAATCGGGTGTTCTACTTGGATACGCGTATTCATTTCCATGAAATAGAAATCTCCGTGTTTGTCAAGTAAAAATTCGATTGTACCAGCTCCTTCGTAACCGATAGCCGAAGCACCTTTTATGGCAGCTTCACCCATTTTAGCTCTTAGCTCGGGCGAAAGGGCAGGTGAAGGAGTTTCTTCACACAATTTTTGGTGACGACGTTGGATAGAGCAGTCACGTTCTGATAAGTGACAAACTGTACCGAATTGGTCTCCAACAATTTGAATTTCGATGTGGCGTGGCTCTTCTACATATTTCTCCATGTAAAGACCATCGTTTCCAAATGCTGCTGCTGATTCAGTTTTAGCATCTGTCCACAACTTATCAAATTCTTCTTCTTTGCGGATGATTCTCATACCACGACCACCACCACCAGCAGTTGCTTTGATGATAACTGGGTATTTGATGTCTTTCGCTAAAGCTTTTGCTTCTTCTACCGTATCAATTAATCCATCAGAACCAGGAATTACAGGAACCCCTGATTTTTTCATGGTGTCTTTAGCTGTTGCTTTATCACCCATCGAATTGATTTGATCGGCGGTAGCCCCAATAAATTTGATACCATATTCAGCACAAATTCTTGAAAACTCAGCATTTTCAGATAAAAATCCATACCCTGGATGTATCGCATCTGCACCAGTAACTTCGGCAGCAGAAATAATAGCAGGAATATTTAAATAAGATTGACGACTTGGTGGTGGGCCTATACAAACGGCTTCATCAGCAAATTTTACATGAAGGCTCTCACGATCGGCAGTTGAATAAACAGCCACCGTTTTAATGCCCATTTCTTTACAAGTCCTGATGATGCGAAGAGCAATCTCACCTCGGTTGGCAATTAATATTTTTTTAAACATGATTCAATTTGAGCATTTGAAAACTTGAGAATTTATAATTTGATAACTAAAGGTTTAGCAAATTATTCTATCTTCAAATTAAGCCAGTTCTACAACAAATAATGGTTGGTCAAATTCAACAGGCGTTGCATTTTCAACCAAGATTTCAACTACTTTACCTGAAATTTCAGATTCAATTTCGTTGAATAATTTCATTGCTTCAATGATACAAACAGTTTTACCCTTTGTAATTTCTTTACCAATTTCAACAAAAACTGGTGAATCTGGGCTAGCAGAACGATAGAACGTTCCAATCATTGGTGATTTGATAGTAACTCTATTAGCATGAACTACTGGAGCTGCCGCTGGAGTAGCTGGTGCCGAAGGAGCTGCCGCTGATGTTGCAGGAGCCACCGCTGGAGCAGCAACGGCCACTTGTGGAGCTGCTACTTGCTGAATCACTGGTGCTGCACCATAACGTTTAACAGATAATTTTAACTCCGAAGTTTCAATGTTTACTTCATCAAGGGTTGATTGTGCAATAAAATCAAGGAGTTTCTGAATTTCTTTATTTTCCATGTTAGGACTGTTATAGGGATTACTTTACTCTTTCAGCGTACTCGTATGTACGAGTATCGACTTTAATTTTTTCGTCTGTTTGGATGAATAATGGTACTATAATGGTTGCTCCAGTTTCTACTGTAGCAGGTTTTTTGGGAGCATTGGCTGTATCTCCTTTGATGCCTGGTTCAGTATAAGTTACTGTCAACTCAACAAATGGAGGCATTTCGCAAGAAATAGGCAATTCAGTTTCGGCGTTAATTAAAATCTCAACTTCTTGGCCTTCTTTCATCAAGTCGGCAGCTTCAACCATTTCTTTATTAAGGGTGATTTGTTCGAAAGTGATGTTATCCATGAAAGTAAAACCAAACTCTTCAGCATAAAGATATTGGAATACTCTACGTTCAACACGAACAGGGTAGATATTTACACCTGAGTTGAAGGTATTATCAATAACTTTTCCAGAAGTCAATGATTTCAATTTTGTTCTTACAAAAGCAGGTCCTTTACCTGGTTTCACGTGCAAGAATTCAATAATTGAAAATAAATCATTATTGAATTTAATTACTAAACCGTTTTTGATGTCTGCAGTATTTGCCATTTTTTATAATTGATATTAAAATAATGATTATCAGTACAGGTAATCATCTCAGCAATATCGCTATTATTATTTTAAATAAATTTTGTTACTATGAATAAAGTATCCGCAAAATTAATCTTTTATTGATAAATAGTGAAATAAATAAATACTAGAAATTTTGCAAGGAATATTGTTGTCAATTTAGGCTTAATATGCCCATTTTAGATAGATACTTCCCCAAGTAAATCCTCCGCCAAATGCTGCTAGAATTAAATTATCTCCTTTTTTTAATTGAGATTCATAATCCCACAAACATAAAGGAATCGTAGCGGCTGTGGTATTACCATATTTTTGGATAGTCAACATCACTTTGTCAGGGCCTATTCCCATACGGTTCGCCGTAGCATCAATAATTCTTTTGTTAGCTTGATGGGGTACTAAGAAAGCTACATCTTCACCAGTAAGGTGATTACGTTCCATAATTTCAGCTGAAACATCGGCCATTCTAGTGACGGCAAATTTAAAAACCGCTGGTCCTTCTTGATGAATATAATGCTGACGTTGGTCAATTGTTTCGTGAGTAGGAGGGTAAGCACTTCCTCCAGCTTTTTGGATTAAGTGATTAGCACCCGAACCATCAGACTTCAAGATGAAATCTTGAATACCCAAGCCCTCTGTATTAGCTTCTAATAAAACAGCACCAGCGCCATCGCCAAATAGTACACAAGTAGTTCTGTCAGTATAATCAACAATTGAAGACATCTTATCTGCACCCACTACTACTACTTTCTTGTATCTACCAGCTTCAATAAACATAGCACCCGTAACAAGGGCGTTTAAAAAGCCAGAACAAGCAGCCGCTATGTCATAAGACCCAACATGAGGGATGCCTACTGCCTCACAAATAATATTGGCAGTAGCTGGGAAAAAATGATCAGGGGAGATAGTAGCACAAATTAATAAATCAATTTCCTCTGGCTTAGTGTTTGTTTTGGCTAATAAACCCTTAACTGCCTCTATTGCCATTACAGATGTACCTTTTCCTTCTCCACGTAGAATATGACGTGTTTTAATGCCCGTTCGGCTTACTATCCATTCATCAGTGGTATCAACAAATTTTGCAAGGTCAGCGTTGGTCAATATATCTTCGGGTACATAACCTTGTACTCCGGTAATTGCTGCAGTGATTTTGGTCATGGTTATATGGGAAATGCTCGAATAATAAAATATTAGAAAATCAACGTAGATTATCCAAAATTTTTATTCGCTCATTCTTATTACTTTAAGCAAACGCTTTTTTTATTTTTTCAGTTAGCTTAGATTCAACGATGCGATGACAAAGATGAACCATATTTTTGGTGGCAAGTGCCGACGAAGAACCATGTGCTATAACAACGTTTCCGTTGACGCCAATAATCGGACTACCCCCAACGGCTTCATAATTTGTTTGGTCTATGAAGTCGTCTTTAATTCCTCTTTCAGACAAAATTCCGTATAGAGATTCTCCCATTTTCAAGAGAATATTACCTGTAAAACCATCTGTTACAATAACATCGGCTTTTGCCTTGAAAAAGTCTTTGCCTTCAATGTTACCAATGAAGTTTATTTTTCTTTCTTCTTGGAGTAACTTATAGGCTTGCTGAACGATAACCGAACCTTTTTCGGGTTCTTCACCGATGTTCATCAAAGCTACTCTGGGCGATTCAATTCCCATTGTTGCTTTGGCATAAATAGAACCTAAAAGGCCAAACTGTGCTAACATTTCAGGTTTAACATCAGCATTGGCACCAATATCAAGAATTACGGCCAAATTACCGTCTATCTGTGGTGCAAAACCAGCAATAGGAGGGCGTTGAATACCTTCTATTGTTTTGATAGAAAACAACGAGCCTACCATCATGGCACCTGTGTTGCCCGCAGAAGCAAAGACATCAATTGCTCCTGTCTTTAAAAGTTTAAACCCAACTCCGATACTGGAATTGGGTTTAGACTGTAATGCTCTTACAGGATGTTCACCCATTTCTATTGTTTCATTTGCTTCCACAATTTCAATGTTAGAACCCGTAAAATTTTGGTTATCAATTATCTGCTGAATTGCTGCCGTCTGACCAATCAAAACGATGGTTACACCAGCAGGTAATTCTTGAGCTGCCAATACTATTCCTTCAACGATAGCTTTTGGGGCGAAATCTCCACCCATTGCATCAATCCCTATCTTCATTCAATTATTATTTGGTTATTCACTAACGGAATGACAAAAATAACATTTTATGAAGTGTGAAACAGCGTTTTTGTTTGAAAATAGTTTTGAAAACTGATAGTTTTTTGTCAATTCTTCGTTTGAATGTTGATATTCAGCACATTAAGAGATAGACAATTCCCAAAATCAATTAATTATGCTTGAACAGCATAACCTTCTACAACCATTTTACCTTTGTAAAATAAATTTCCTTCAAATACGTGAGCACGGTGGCGTAAGTGAATTTCTCCAGTTGTTGGATCTGTAGTGATTGTTTTTGGAGTTCCAAAATCGTGTGAACGTCTTTTATCTCTACGAGTTGTCGAGTGTCTGCGTTTAGGATGTGCCATTTGCTTATTTCTTTATTTTGTTATTCTTTATTTATCTAAAAACGTAATTTGCCAGTATGGTGGCTAAATTATTAATTATTATTCAATTTCTTTAAAATAGCCCAGCGTGGGTCTATTTCGGGTTCATCTTCGTTTGTTTTTTCTTCATCGTCGTCATCATCATCATCTGAATCTCCTGTTGAAGTAGAATAAACAATTTCTCCCTCGTCATCATCTTCCCACACTAAATCTTCAAAGTCTTCGTCTAAATCATCATCATCTAAACTTGATAAAAATGTTTGTTCTTCAACTTGAAAACGGGGATGAAGCTTTTTCATTGGAATCTGCAAGCCAATGAATTCATAAATATCTTGAGCTACGTTGATATACTGTGTATTTCTATCAATCAACATCAACTCATCTGTAATCTCTTCGGTGTGGTCAGAAAACTTTAAAATCATTTTCTGAGTAATATCCACAGGGAAATCGAAAGTATCCAAGCTACGGTCACAAGTGAGTTCTACAGAACCTACAATATGATACAATAATTGAATCATTACTTCCGATTTATCTAAAGTGACGGTAGCTTTGAAATTCCCTTTTTCGATTAAATCTTGCTCTAATGCCACAAAAAAGTCATCACCTCCCTCAAATTCATGCACATAATGCTTGTTTTCAAGGCGGAAGATGTCAATCTTAAATGTATTTAATATGCTCTTATTCACTTGGTTTCATCGAAAAGACTGCAAAATTAGGGACTATTTTTTACAATGACAAGTATTGAACAAAATATTACCAGTACTTATTGCCAAATATCTTTTGGATAACGACCTTTGTTCTATGAAACAGATTATAAAAAACAATCCTTTATATTTTGGCTTGTATATCGTAGTATGGCTTATAGGGCTTGTATGGGTGCTTAGTACCAATAAATTTGACCAAATGGTATTGATTAACCGATATAATGCTTTGTGGGCAGACTCATTTTTTATAATGGCTACACAATTGGGAGAAGGATGGTTTTTTGTGGCCATCATCCTAAGTTATTTATTTATTAGTTATGATAAAGCACTGATACTTACGGCTTCTCTGGGTTTAAGCTCTCTAGTTTCGTTTTTATTAAAACTTAGTTTTGATAACCTCCGTCCCATGGCTTTTTTTGCGGATAAGCATATAAAATGGTATTTTGTTGATGGCGTAAAAATTAATATTCACCTCAGTTTTCCTTCTGGGCATACCACTACTGCCTTTGCAGTTTTTACGTTGCTTACTATCTTTCTTATCAACAAAAAGTGGTCTGTGCTCTTTTTATTATTAGCTTGTTTGGCCGGCTATTCAAGATGTTATCTTTTCCAACATTTCCCTGAAGATGTTTTGGCGGGCTCTGTTGTTGGGACGGTTAGTAGTATGGTAGTGTATATACTGGTTAATAAAATGCTTGAGAATAATCCCAAAGACTGGCATAGAAGAAGACTGATTAACCATAAGAAACCCTGATTTCTTAGGAGGAATTGAGTGATTTAGTGAATGAATGATTTAGTGATTAGCCTATTTAAACAGCAACCTCAAATAGCTCAAAATTACGCTGTTCTATTATGTCGTTTATAAATGTCTGATTAAAGATGTTGCATGGAAATGACAACTCAAAACTCATCACTCAAAATTCATCACTCTATTGTTCTATCAAATTCTTCCTTTCCAATTTCTTAAAGAAATCATACATCGGGTTAACATCTAGTTTCACAAACTTCTGCCATAGTTTAATAGCCTTAGTAATTAATTGACTTTCTATCAGAAAACCATCGTGACCATACAGCGAATCTAAAGCTTGGAAAGTAGCCCCAGGGATATGTTTTGCCAAAAAGGCTTGTTCATTAATCGGGAACAGCGCATCTGATTTGATGCCCATTACCAATGTTTTAGCCTTAATCTGCGAGAGTGCCTGAATAGCTCCGCCTCTGCCACGACCCACATCCTGCGAATCCATCACCTGCGAAAGTACATAATATGAAAAAGCATTGAAACGCTGGGCTAGTTTTTCTCCTTGATAGCGTTGGTAGCTCATAGCCCGATGCACTTTGCCCAAAGATTCATCTTTACGGGCTTGTGTTACGCCATAGGTTTCATAATTTCTATACGAAATCAAGGCGGTAGCTCTGGCAGCTTTCATGCCTTCGATACCTGCTTGTGGGTGACTATCTTTCCAAGTTGGGTCTACTTCAATCGACATCCTTTGTGATTCATTAAACGCAATCCCCCACGGTGAATGTTGTGCATTAGTAGCAATCAAAATCAGGTTTTCAATCAAATTAGGCTGAGAAATAGCCCATTCTACACTTTGTTGACCACCCAAAGAACCGCCAATACAGGTTTTGATTCGAGTAATTCCGAGATGCTCGCGGAGTAAATCAAAAGAATTGACAATATCGCGAATAGTAATAAAGGGAAATGTATGGAAATAGGGCTCGCCAGTAGCTGGATTGATAGAAAGAGGACCAGTACTGCCATAATGTGACCCTAATACATTCACACAAATGATAAAATGTTTATCAGGGTCGAATAGTTTACCTCTGCCTACTAACCCTTGCCACCAATCTTCTACATCATGACTACCCGTAAAGGCATGACAAACCCAAATTACATTAGAGCAATCAGCGTTTATCTTACCTAATGATTGATAAGCTAATGTTACTTCTGGTAAAATACCTCCTGCCTCTAATTCAAAGGCTTGATTATATTTAAAAAGATTATTCAATGTATAAAAGACTTGAGCACCAATACTCATTTGAGTGAAACCTTTATTTACGCAATCAAAAGCGAATGATAAGATAATTGCTTTTGTAAATCCTCGAAACTTTCTTCATATTCCCAGTACATTAATCGTCCATGCGAACCCGTCACCAAAATGTATTTTTCAGAAATAGACTGTATGCGGTTGATGGCCACAACCTTTACCATGTTCTGGGGAACAGTTACTTCTTCAATAATTTCCTTATTGTTGGCGTCGAAGCCATGAACAATGAGGTAATTGCCCGTTGTGATTTTAATAAATTTTGACATAATAGCTGACAAATTTGGTCACGAAAAAATCATGACGATAAACGAAAATAAATCGTAAACCTGACGAATACTTTACAGCATGAAAAAATGACTGGGAGAGTACTTCGTAATTGGTTTATATTTCCTAAAAACTAGCCAAATGACTATACAGTTTTTAGGTAGGAATTAGCACCTTGCCTTTACGAGCGGTAGGTTGCCAGAAGTTCATAGAGCCTATTCTCTCCCTTCTTCTTTATAAATCAATTACCTGTGGAGGTCGAAACCTCAGAGGAAAATTGACTTGATGATGCAAAGTAAATCGTGAAAGCTTGAAAAAGCAAATTTTTTAGGCATTCTCCCTAAAGAATCTTCTTTCAGGGTAAAAAATAGGTTAGCCTGTTAAGTTCAATCCATTTCTATTAGGGAGTGACTTAAGTCCTATCGATTACCCATATCTTTTAAAAAAGTTGAAATGAAGATGTGATTATTGATAAAATTGGTTCAAATAGACTTAAATCGCCTTTCAAACCGAGGTTTGGTCGCCTCATGTCACAGCCTGACTACATGAAGCTCTTATCCCTAGCGAGGGACTTAAGTCCCTCGCTAGGGATAAATACCTTGATTGTCAGTTATTTATATACTTGTGGGTAATCAATAGGACTTAAGTCAACCACTAATAGAAAAGATTGCTGGTAATTACCCCATCAGAAGGTCAATACAAAAAAGCTTAACATTACTGAATACCTTTCAACAAACCATCCATTAATACATCGATATCATTCATATCATTATAAAGATGTGGCGCAAGCCTGATAGATTGTCCTCTGAACGAAACAAAAACTTTGCGTTCTTGCAAGGCAGCTTGAATTTTTTGGTAATCGACATGCTCGGGAATTCTGATACCTACTAAATGGCTACTTCTGTATGGTTTTTCTTCTACCCAGTAGCCATGTGCTTGTAAAATTTCTAAAGGTTCTTTCAGCAATTCATCACAATAGTTATTGATAGCATTTACTCCCCAAACATTGATTTGTTCTATCGCCGCAGTGAGCATGGGGTTTAAAATAAAGTTACTTCTTTCACCCATGTTGTATCTATCCGCTTTGGCTCTATACTGAGTTTGATAATTAATCAAATTTTTAAAATCCTCAGAACCCACCCGATTTATCCAGTTACGTTCCAAGGGATTACCCTCATCAAAAAAAGCTCCGAAATAGGCTACTCCTGCTGAATAAGGGCCTAAAAGCCATTTATATCCGGGATTGATGATGGCATCGGGCTGTACTTTTTGTACATCAAAAGGCATTGCTCCGATAGACTGTGTGCCATCCAATACCAACAATGCACCTACCGAACGGCAATGTTGACCAATGATTTCGGTATTAAAAGAAGTGCCATCAGCCCAGTGAGTAGGTGATACTACTACTAAACAAGTGTTGCTAGTGATGGCTTCCAACAATTTTTCATTCCATATTTTACCCCTATTTTCTAAAGATGCTGGCGGATGAACTACCCTCATTTTTAAACCTAAATTGATACAAACCTCTTCCCAAGCATATACGTCAGAAGGGAATTCTTCGCTGACCATCACAATTTCTTGCCCTGCTCGTATATTTGGCTTTCTATACAAGTTTTTAGCCACGATTGCCATGCCGTAGGACGATGAGGGTAGTAACACAATACGCTCAGGGTCGGGACAGTTAATCAGTTTGGCATACGCATTTTTAACAGGTTCAGTTGTTTCAAAAAAACTTTGTGAAGTAATGTTTTGAGGTTGCGTTTTTCGCAAAATTCCTTGAATACCAGCTTCTTCTACTGATTTAAGATTGGGTGCCATGGTGGCACAATTGATATAATGAATACCTTCTTCAAGGCTAAAAAGATGTTTTTGACAGGATAAACTCATTTTGTTGATGTTATATTGAAAGGTTTTCAAAAATACATATTCTTGACGATTTTAAGCTATAAATGATTTGTACAACACAAAAAGGTGTAATTTTGAGTATGCGTATAGATGAATCAACCATAGAACGAATCCGACAAAGTGCTGATATTGCCGATGTAATAGGCGATTATGTTTCTTTGAAGAAGAAAGGAGCAAACCTTTGGGCTTGTTGTCCATTTCATGGCGAAAAATCACCGTCGTTTTCAGTATCGCCTGCAAAAGGTATTTATAAGTGTTTTGGTTGTGGAAAAGCTGGGGATGCTATCCGTTTTATCATGGATATTGAAGGATTAGGATATGGCGAAGCTTTGCGGCATTTAGCCAAAAAGTATGGCATTGAAATCCAAGAAACACAGCTTTCAGACGAACAACAATTAGCACAGAATGAACGTGAAAGTTTACTGATTGCCCTGAATTATGCTAAAAGCTATTATCAAGATAACCTTTTTCAGCACGAAGAAGGGAAAAATATAGCCTATCCATATTTTAAAGAAAGAGGATTCTCAGATAAAACGATTCGTACTTTTGAATTGGGTTATAGCCTAGATAATTGGGATGCATTTACAAAAGAAGCTGTCAGGAATGGCTATAATGTAGATATTTTAGTAAAGGCTGGCTTGACGATTTTGAAGGGCAATGAGAACGAGACTGTTCAGCAAAATCAAAAAACTTTTGATCGTTTTAGAAATAGAGTAACCTTTCCAATCCACAATGTATCAGGAAAAGTAATTGCTTTTGGAGCAAGAATTCTGAAAAATGATAAAACACAGGCAAAATACTTAAATTCGCCTGAGACAGAGGTTTATCATAAGTCGAATGTACTTTATGGAATTTACCAAGCCAAAAATGCTATCCGTACCAAAGACGTTTGTTATTTGGTAGAAGGTTATACCGATGTTATTTCTTTGCATCAAGCGGGTATCGAAAACGTTGTAGCATCGTCGGGAACATCTTTGACGATAGAGCAGATTCGTTTGATTGCTCGTTTTTCGCAGAATATTACTGTTTTGTATGATGGTGACCCCGCTGGAATTAAGGCTTCGTTGCGAGGAATGGACATGATTTTGGAAGAAGGACTTAACGTAAAGCTGGTCGTTTTTCCAGAAGGCGAAGACCCCGATAGCTATGTTCAGAAAATCGGTTCGGATGCTTTTGTAGAGTATATACAAAAAACCGCTAGCGATTTTATTACTTTTAAAGCAGAATTATCACTCAAAGAAGCTGGAAGTGACCCTTTCAAAAGAGCCGAGTTGATAAAAGACATGGTGGCTAGTATTTCTAAAATTCCTGATTCTATTAAAAGGTCAGTATTTTTTCAGAAAACAGCTAATTTGATGCAGATTGATGAAGGGATTTTAATTGCCGAAAGCAATAAGATTTCTTTAGAAAGAAGCAAACAAAGAGAAAAGGATAACCAAAGAGATGCCAATCGTCAGCGATTACAAAACGATTTACCGTCAGGAGTAACCCTTAGTAAACCTGAACCAAATGTAAATTTTGATGATTTACCAAGCTTTTCAGAAGAAGATGAGTTTTCGGGTTTTCCAACAGATTTTATACCAAATAATCGTACAACAAATGTACAAAATATACAGCCTAATATTCCTGTTAGTCCCCCAAAGGTGCTTACTGGCATTGCTTTGCAGGAAAAAGAATGTGTACGCTTGTTGATTAGTCATGGCATTAAGGAAGTTGACCCAGGGGTTGCGCCAGGCGTTACATTGATGCAGTATATTTTATCAGAGATTGATGGAATGAATTTTGGTACGCCCATCTATCACGATATTCTGACAATGTGCCGAGAAAGATTTACGCAGGGGGTTGTTTTGGATACTAAATTTTTTATTAGTCACAGCAATCCAACTATTCAACAAGAAGCCATCAACCTTGTTACTGAACGTTATTCAGCTTCTGAGGCTTGGTTGAAATATGAAATTATTGTTCCTACTGAAGACGATAAGCTAGCAGATTTGGCTTATCAGAATATTTTACGATTAAAAAAGGCTTTCAATGACCAACAAATGAAAGACTTGATGCAACAGCTTGCCAAAACTTCTGATGCTGATGAGCAAACACATTTATTGGGTTTATTTATGAAAGCCAAAGAAATTGAAAAGCAAATATCCAAAGAATTAGGAACCGTAGTTGGAAGATAGAAACAAAACAAAGACAATGACAAAGACATTATATTTGGTTCGCCATGCCAAAGCCTCAGAGTCAGTTAGCCCTGATTTAATCCGTCCACTGACCTCAAGTGGGATGATTGATGCCGCTAGAATGGGCAGAAATTTATCAACAAAAATCAATCCCATTGATTTAATCATTACTTCTAATGCCGAGCGTACACAAATGACGGCTAAAGTACTTTCGGAACAATTGGGTATTGCTGACGAAAAGATACATGTGTTAAGTGATTTGTACGAAAGCTCACCTAAACACTACTTAGATGCAGTAAATGCCATTCCTGAAAATATAAATGCTGTAATATTGGTTGGGCATAACCCAAGTATCAGTTATTTCGCAGAATACCTTACCCATGCTGATATTGGCTCGATGCCTACATGTGCAGTTGTAGGGATGAAAATAGAAAATTTAGCTTGGGCAGAAGTAGGTAAAAAATCAGGAGATTTGATATTCTATGATTCGCCAGAGAGTATTTTGGGGTATAATAGTTGAAAAATTTTATGTCTTTCTTACGGTAGCGTGTGTTTTCACATGCTACCGAATTACTATCAAAATATAATTGCTCTTGGA
Source organism: Arcicella aquatica (assembly GCF_034928825.1). NCBI lineage: Bacteria > Pseudomonadati > Bacteroidota > Cytophagia > Cytophagales > Flectobacillaceae > Arcicella > Arcicella aquatica. The sequence continues at coordinate 67,450 of NZ_JAYFUL010000030.1, forward strand.
GAAAAGAGAGATTTTGTTAAGTAATTGGGAAAAATCCAACAAATATCTATTCACCAGTTAGTTGTTGTTGAACAGATAAAACAAAGTCAATAGAAACATTCGCTAATTTGGCACTTTGTTCAACAGATAGACCCATAGAAAGAGCATTAATAACAGTTTCTTTTTTAACCGCTAAGTTTTCAGCTTCTCTTGCTTCTTTTATTTTTCTACCTTCAGCCCTAACAGCCTCTGCATTTCGTGCAATCAAAATTTCCAATGAAGCCTTTTCATCAGGTGTCATTTTACGACTGTCCAACTCATCAATGGCTACTTTTAACCATTCTTCGTCCCAAAATTTAGGAAATTGGGTCTGTTGAGTAACTGTATGGATGGTTTTCATTGTATATATCAATTTTTGTAAATCTGTTTGACAATCAACTTCTTGCAACGTAAATTTATCTAATTCTACCGTAATAAACGTCAATTGGTCATCAATAAGTTCACCTTGTTCATTTCTCAAATTTGCAGCAGAGTGGAATTGAGGAAAATGGAAAATATCATTTGCTAAAATAGCTACACAATAGATTTTTGTCAGCGTTCCATAGTCAAACTTACCACGTTTTACCATTGCGTTGAATTTGTGCAAAGCATAAAATTTCATGCGTTGTACAAAATAAGGAGCTTCTCCATACTGCATCTCTACGATAAAATGATTATCGTTTTCATCAGTACAAGCTAAATCAAAAATTCCATCGCTTCGGCGATCCGATTCTGCTATCTTGAGTAATGCCCTCAAAGGTATTTTTGTCAAATTTTACGTCCTTAATAGGCACTTCAGACTTGATAAGTGCTTGTAATGCTTTTCTCAAAAATAACGTATTTGTTTCATTGCCAAAGGTAGCTTTGAAGCCATAATCAGAGATTATTGGAATAAATATTTGGTCATCTGTATATAAAGTATTCATGTAGAAAAGGTATTAAAAATCAGTTGAATTATCATGTTTTTGGCTTTGCCAAAATGGTGTCTTCACACACTGCCGATTTCATTGTACACTCAAAGACCACATTTATTGATGGGACTAATAGAAAAATTAGAGCAATCGTTTTTATACTTGAAAACTATTACTCATTTACTCAATCCTTAGTGCAACGATAAACTATCTCTTAATGCTACATCTTTTGGACTATGCTCTGTCCAATAATCGCTTAGAAGTGTTTTCTTTAAAATAGCTTTAGTTGTCCAAGTTTTTCCTTGATTAACATTATGTTCCGTCCAACCCATAATTTTATAAGGAAATACTTCTTGAAAAACAATCTCTACTGAACGAGATTTTCCTGGGTAAGTAATAGAAAATACCTTTAGTCTTTTCTCCGTAAAATCTGTCCCTGTATAATCTTTTAATGCAGCATTAGCCGACAATACTGTTGGTAATTGATGGCTTAATTGTGAATAACTAAAACATGGAATCATCTCAATATCACCTGTGGGTAATGTTTCAGGTGAAAGGCGAATCCTATTCCAAATTTCATCTTCCAACCAAGCTCTTTTTAATTCAAAATCTTCTTGAACCTCTTTTTCAACATAACTTTTTCCTTCTATTTGATAAGCTCTGTTTCTATTGTTTAATTGCAAATAAGCCATTCCGTTCCAGTCTTGTATCGAAGTAGCTACTTTCAAGGCATGGGGAAAAGCTTTTGTATCAACGCTTGAAAAAGCAGAAGTCATCACTGAATAATCATTAATACCTGTCAGAAATTTTTCTGTAAGATTTACCTTTAGTACACTAATAGCCTCTGATTTATTATCCGCCTCTAGTTTTACTTGTTTATCCGTTCTAAAATTTTCTGTTACAAAAATCATGAAGGCTTCTCCCACAGAACTTTGTCCATTATTATCTTTTTGCAAAGTATAGCTATTGATTTCAGCTTTGTTTTTATACCAATAGTCGGCAAAAACTTTATCAGAAGCCGTAGGCATTGAAAGCAAAGTAACGTCGGGTTTTTTAGGCGCTTGTTGATAAATAGTAGCACCGTTGGCAAAAGCATATACAACTGCCAAGGTAACACAGATGGCTAAAAAATTATTTCTGATAAAGTGATTCATAAAAGAGGAATTTCAATGATTGAAATGAGCTTCAATTTACACATTTTAGATAAATTCCGTATCTTGGAAAAAGAATAATTACTTCTTTCCATTTCATTCAACATTCTTTAATTTTCAATAAAAATGAAAAAATATTTACATTACTTTATCGCCTCCTCGGTTTTTATATTAACTGTTTTTCAAGCTCAGTCCCAAATAGAAAAAGCACCACCGAGAGCAGAAGGCGAAGGTCAATACAATCGGATGATTATCCGTGGTGTAAACCTTATCAATGGTACCGGTTCTCCGATGCAAGGCCCTTGTGATATAGTAGTCGAAAAAAATAAAATCGTTGAAATCAAAGTAGTTGGGTATCCGGGTGTTCCGATAGACCCTAAAAGTCGCCCAAAACTGAATGATGGGGATAAAGAATTAGACTGTACTGGTATGTATATGTTGCCGGGTTTTGTAGATATGCACGGGCATATAGGCGGAAAGTCGCAAGGAACACCTGCTGAATATGTTTATAAACTATGGTTGGGACATGGCATTACTACCATCCGTGACCCTTCTGCTGGGAATGGTTTAGACTGGGTGTTAGACCAAAAAGCAAAATCTTTAAAAAATGAAATTACTGCACCTAGAATTTTGGCATATACAGCTTTTGGAATGGGAGCCAAGGAAACCATTTCAACCGCAGAACAAGCCAAAGCTTGGGTAGAAGAAAATGCCAAAAAAGGAGCTGATGGTATAAAGTTTTTCGGAGCAAGACCAGAAGTAATAGAAGTGGCCATTAAAAGAAATAAAGAATTAGGCTTACGTTCGGCATATCATCATGCGCAAGTGGATGTGGCTCGTTGGAATGTTTTGAATTCTGCCAGAGCGGGACTAACTTCTATGGAACACTGGTATGGTTTGCCTGAGGCACTTTTTGACAGCCAGACTATCCAAGATTATCCAGCAGATTATAATTATAGTAACGAACAAAATCGTTTTGAAGAGGCAGGTAAACTGTGGAAACAAGCAGCCAAACCGGGGTCAAAACGATGGAATGAAGTAATGGATGAATTGCTGAAACTAGATTTTACCATCGACCCTACTTTTAATATTTACGAAGCCAATCGTGAATTGATGTTAGCTCGCAGAGCCGAATGGCATGAAGAATATACGATGCCTCAGTTATGGCGTTTTTATCAGCCTTCACGAGTTTCGCATGGTTCATATTGGCAAGAGTGGGGCACAGAGCAAGAAGTGCAGTGGAAAGAAAACTATAAACTTTGGATGGCATTTATCAATGAATATAAAAACAGAGGAGGGAGAGTAACGGCTGGTTCAGATTCTGGTTTTATCTTCCAGTTATATGGCTTTGCTTATATCCGAGAATTAGAATTGTTAAGAGAAGCAGGTTTTCATCCATTAGAGGTAATTCGTGCGGCAAGTTTAAAAGGTGCTGAAGCATTGGGCATGGCTGATAAAATAGGTAGTATTGAGGTGGGTAAACTGGCTGACATGGTAATTTTAGAAGAAAACCCACTAAAAAACCTAAAGAATCTTTACGGTACAGGTGCTATCAGATTGACAGAAAGCAATGAAGTAGTTCGTGTAGGAGGGGTAAAATACACGATTAAAGATGGTGTAATTTATGATGCTAAAAAGCTTTTGGCTGATGTGCGTAAAATTGTAACGGATGCCAAAACAAAAGAAAACTTCGAGATTTTTCAACCAGGATTAGAAAAGAAAGCAGGGGCGAAGGTACAGGGGAGCAAGGAGTAGAGATAAGATTGTTAAATTCTAATTCTTACTATTAATGGGTAATTTAAGTCATAAATGATTATTTATATGTTTGTAAGTCTGTGATATTCAAGCCTTATCCCTAGCGAGGGACTTATTAGCTTTCATAAAATACTCGTTCTTTTTAATTTGGGTAAAAATGATTAATTTTTGTCAAAAAAACTCAAATTCATGCGACAACTCATTGTTACTTTAAGCGATAGTCAAGAGCAAGAATTACAAGATTTAGTTGCTCATCATCCCAAAGCCTATATTCGAGAAAAAGCCTGTGCTATCTTGAAAATAGCACAGGGACACCCAGGTATCTGGGTTGCCCAAAATGGTCTTTTACGCAAACGTCGTAAAAACACTGTTTATGATTGGGTTCACTCTTATCAAACTCAGGGTATCACAGGTTTATTTGTCAAAAAAGGACGGGGTTTAAAACCGTCTTTTTCCCCCTGAGCAAGAGAGTGATGTTTGCCTACAAACCCAAATGATTGTTGGACAAAGCCCCAAAGCCTATGGTTTTGAGCAAAGCCGTTGGAGTTTAAACCATTTACTTTGTGTTTGCACTCATTTAAAGATAAAAAGCAAGTCTTGTTTATGGAATTGGCTCAAGAAATGGAAAATCTCTTATAAAAGAGGTAGACTCTATGTCCACAGCCCAGATGCTGATTATCAAGCTAAACTTGCTTATATGAGAACAACTCTTGAAACAGCCGATATTGACAAGGCTGTATTTCTATGTATTGACCAACTCACCAT
>NZ_JAYFUL010000031.1:0-68740 GCF_034928825.1 Arcicella aquatica
TTTTAGCAGAAACAAAATACAGAAAAACCCTGAAAATTGCCAATATTGACACTTTTTCGGGGTTATTTTATTTATAATGTATTGATAATCAAATAATTATATTACTAAAGGGAAGCCAAGGGTGGTAAAGGAGCTTGAGAATATGTAAGGATTAATAGCCAGAGGGTAACATCTCTGGCTATTTAAAATGTATTTTTATTTAATTCGTAATTCGTTTGTGGAGAATTTTTTATTAAAAAAGTTTATATTACTTTTTGGGAAACAATTAATATCTATGTGTTCTGAAGTTGAATATTCTAATTCTTTACATAAGTTTTTTTGCCCTGAAACTCCAAGGGCATTCCATAAAGCAGGTGCAAAAAAAGTATTTTCTGCATAATTAATAAGAATAGCTGAAATTGCTCTATAAAACAATGTGACTTCCTTGTCATAAAGTTGATCAAGTTCATCTAAAAACACCATTCCTAAATCATCATCAGGAAAACAAGATAGAATTATTATAGTTTGATCATGATCTGGTAAAACGGTAATCATAATGATAGAATAAAGCTTCTCTGCATCTGAATGATTGTTAAAAGGCTTACCTGAATAGGTACAAAATGGTGATATCTGAGAGGAACAAGCTATCGGAATACTATATGGAACTATAATGCTTAAATACTCTAATCCGTTATATTCTTCGTTTTCAATTAATGAATCTAATTTATTCTTTGCAGATAATTGGTCATTTTTTGATAATTCAAGTCCATTCCTAAAAGAATATAAATCAGCTATAGGTATATTTTCAGTAAACAATGATTCAGTATTATATGCCTTAATTTCCTCCTTTTTTCTATGATATGAATGTGCAAATGCCCTATAGGTGTGTAAAAAACAGTGCTTATCACTGTTATCAAATTTATTATTTTCTATAGGAGAAAATAATGTTGTATCGTGATGATCACAAAAACCAAAAAAAGTAGATGCACTCCCTTTTCCTATCGGCTTCAATCTCATTACTTGTGTGGTTTCACCAACTTCATAATCAGTAAAAGTATAAATTTGTTTATTACCATTTATATCTCCTTCAATAATCGAGAGCCTACCATTTCTCTGAATACTATGTGATAGTTTTATTTTACCTTTACATGTACTTTTATCATGATAAAAGCACTCATCATCTATTTTACCTGTGTTTTTAAAAGCTGCCAAAGCTTTTCTGTAGTTAACTTTGCTCTCTTCAAAACTTTCATTCCCTTTCATTTATTTAGATTTTATTGTTTTAAACTAGATGCAATTTTTTATACTTTATCAAGTATTTATAAGTAATTTGAGATAACAATTTAACTTTTTTATCTTAAAAAAAAAAGTTGCACCATTTTTATAATACTCATCTAATTAATTCAATGAAATTTAGGTGTTTACGAGTTTTGTATCTTTTTTTAATCCTTCAAGTCTGCCGTTAAAGCCCGCCCTTTGCCGTTTTGGAAATTTCCACTTTCCAGTTTGCCGAATAGCTGAAAGGTCGCCCTGGGTGGTTAGATAAAGTCGATGTCGAAGCCCGTGGGTAGGTGGCCGAGGCCTTGCTTCTTTTTCCAAGTGATGTAGTAGTCGACGGTATCGGATAGGTGTGTGGCCTGCTCTTGTGGTGTGCTGGCCTTACCCTCGCTCGACTTGTCTTTACTGTAGTCGTCGTGTATGGGTGTCATCTCTATCGAGCGTATGGTAGAGCGTGCTTGGACTGGGTTAATCCTTACCTTAAATTCATCAGGGTTCTTCTCAGAAAGAATATCATGTATCAGAAAAAACTTTTCCGTTCCCTCTAAATTATATGTGAGCGGCTGTAAAAATACTTCCCAACCAGCCTCCGAAAATACTTCCGAAAACAGGTCAAATAAAGTTAGCCATTTACCATCCCTAAATTTAGTCCCAGCAGATTTAGACCCACCATTCCTATCACCCGTAATATACACCGTTTTCTTACCATGGTTACCATATTGCTCCACTACCTTCTCGGCCAGCGTCTCAGCCATGGTCTTGTTATTCTTAGGTGTCTTTACGAACGCATCAGCTACTTGTTTGAGCTCCATACCATCAGGCTGCCATATCGTACAGCTCGTGAAATGGGCATTAAAGTCAACCGATATTTCAAGCGGTCTATGTTGGGTATAATATTCTAAGTCAGCTGGGCAATGCTTCAACAATTCAAAAGCAGGATAAAACGTCTTTGGTGTTTTACCCAGCCTGTTTCCCTCTACCTCAACATCAAACTCCAGATCAGTCAATGTTTCTCTAAGGTTATCAATATAGTCTTCAGGCAAAAATGCTTGATTATCCTTTGTTTTAATATGGGCAAAAAAGTATTTATCAGGATGCTTCTTGGCCAGCTCCTCATATTCAAACATCCATTCCCCACTAGTACCATAGGGTGGCGACGAAAAGAAATAAAATCCCCAGTGTAAATTACTATGGAATTTCCCTTTATTGGCTCGTATCCTACCAATCAAAATTTTCAGCCATTCTCGTTTGAACAAAAGCCCTTCATCCATAATCACAAAATCGTCATTTCGTCCACGGTGGATATCGGGCGTAAGTTTATAAGCACAAAGCTCCACGACAAAGCCGTTCGGGAAACTGATACAGTTACTCCAGTCGTCGGGCTCTTGGAATGGCCTATCCCAATTTTTAGGAGGTTCACGCCAAAGCACATAATCGCCATGACCCGTATCCCAATTATAGGGTTTACAATCCCAGCGGTTTTCATCGCTCCAAGTCGCCTTGAGACCAGGCATCAATGAACGCTTTGCTTGGGTAATGGTTATACAAGCAAATTGCCCCTTGGCTCGGGGCAATTCTTCTTTCATAATCATGATTAAGTCGGCCAAAGCGACTGATTTTCCTGATCCAATTCCACCCACAATTCCCGCAGTTTTTACTCCTTGAGAATCTAAATTAAACATAACAGCTTCTAAAAAATCAGCTTGTTTGTTGTTCACCTGAACATTCTGAATCTTGTCCAATAAGCTCATAATTTGTATCTTTTATGGTATTCGGTGTAGCGTAATTATTATTTACTTCAACTCTTTTAATGACAATTTTGGTCGGTTTTTTCTTTTCATCAATGTTAGCTTTGATTTCATCATAAGCTCCGTCGATTTTGGCTGCTTCTTTCATTAGCTTTAAATAGGCATCAAAATCACTGGCGTTTTTGGCATTGTAGGCTGCTTCCCGAAACATCTCAGCATACAAAAATTTGATACCTTCTTTATTGCGGAGCTGGCGAAGCTCAGCAAAGGTTTCATAGGTCATTGCCAAAATTTCTCTGGCTCGTCTATCTTGTACTTTTACTTGCTTATCATTCTTTAATAGTTGAATTACTTCCGTATCAGAATAACCGTCTTTTAGCCAGCTCCGTGCAATATCAATTTTATTGAACGTTTCGGCTTGGGTCGGTGTGAGCTCTTTTCCTAATAGTAAATGCTCCCTGAAGACGCTCATTTCTTCATAGACTTTATCCAGGTATTTATTATGTTGTCTCATATCTCAAGCGAATCAATTCTTGGTTAATTTCTTCTTTCCTTAATTTACTTTTGGCCAGTTTTTCCGACCATTCTCCAACCTTGGAGCTCTCTGGCTTTTCAGCAATCTTTTGATCAAGCTTCCAAATGGCCGTATTCAATAATTGTAATTCATGCCTTAATTCTCCTTCTTTTTGTGGGTTGCCAGTAGCTTTTGAAACGTTTTCTTCAGGTAACTTTCCAAACTTTTCGTAATGTGCAATTTTGATTCTTCGCTCTTTCCATTGATTTCGTTTTTCCCTAATCTGATCAATGATTGGTTTAACGCCATCCACGTCGTTATCATCAAAAGTGTGTAGCTTATTAGACAAAAGAGCGGCATCACGATGCAACGTTTCCGCTTCCATCATGAGCCGCTCCAACTCTATTGGTGTAGAACTATTTTCTAAACTGTTTTTTTTTCTTCAGTAGCTGCTGCTTGATTGTCAGTTATCGACGTTTCCTGAGTTGCCTTTTCTTCTTTTGTAGCCTGATCAGCCACACTATCAGCTTTCTTAGAGTCATCTTGTGTTTGTTCTGGTTTAGAAACTTCTTTGGTTTCAACAACCTCTTTTTTATTTACTGTAGACTTTTGAACTGGTTTTGCATTTACGTCCGCTTTATCGCTTTCTTCAGCTTCTTTCGCACAGGCGTTCTCATAAGCCAAAGTAGCCAGCTCAAGCTTTTCTTTGGAGGCTTCCGTTTTAAAAGCATTATGTTCCATTTCTGCCAATTGCATATCGGCAAATAATCTTTCTGATTTCATTATTTGATTGAAGGGGATAAAAGGTTTTTATAAACGCTTGGAGGTGTTGGCTCTTCATGATAATTTTCATTGATAGCAATGAACGGATTACCATTGTTAAAAAGCACTTCGGCCTCTTCATCGGTCAACCCATCATTAATGTACTTGGTCTGACCCATGACAAAAGTGTGGACTTTCCCTGCGTTTTCTTGATCAACGACTTTATACTTATTGAGTGCCATTGTGATAAAATTTATAGCGTGTCAATCTTTTCGACACGCTAAAGGTTGAATAATTAGGCTGGTAATGCAGCAACAGCAAACGTCACAGTATTAGCCAACGGACACACTGGGTGTGTATAACCGTCATTTTTGGCCGTGAAGGTGGTTTTCTTACGTTCAGTTCCTTTGGCTGGTGTAGATGATTTAGCCTCGAACATCAACGGCACGTACTTATCACCCAAATAATAAAGGCTGTTATCGTTCCCCTGAACAATGATGTTTACAGGCGTTTCATACAAAAGAGCCATTAATTTGGCGATATCAGCATCAAACCCTAAAATATCAAATTCAATCCCCTGCGTAAATCCAGCTCCAATCTTCATTTCACCATCCCATTTTAACGTATCGTACCAAGCTTCAATCTCAACAGCCATTTTCCCAGCTGCCAACGGAATCGCTCCCGAATACTTGCCTGAACTTTTGATGAGTTCATAATCAATAAACTCATTCAAAATGTCTTCTGTCAAAATGATATACAGTCGTTTTGAGCCTCCCAGCTGTGGGTTTTGGCTTCTTCTTCTGATTCCCGTCAAAGCCGTGGCAAAAAACATTCCTGAAGGGTTTTCTAATGTTACGCCCGTAACCAATTGAAGCCCTATACTGCCCGACAACATCATAAACATAGATAAAATCGGATTGGCTGTATTAATAAAAGTAGCGATGCCCAAGGCTACACAAAGCAGCACAATAAGCGTTTTTAATTTTGTCATTTTATATATTTCTTGAATTATTACCTGTATTCAAAACTCATCACTCAAAACTCACAACTTCCTAAAGTCTATTATTACCAAACCATTCCGAGCCCAAACCATACTCCACACAAGCAGAATAAAGAATATTAAGCTCAAACCATTTGATTTGCTCTTTCATTTTTACTTGATACTTGCCAGTATCTTCGTTTGTAAAGAAGAACAAATCGGGACTAATAAACATCATATTGCTTGCTGCCAAGGCAGGATCTACGTCAAACGAAATGTTATCAAAGTCATCAACCTTGGTCGCAATCTCATTTGGCCCGACTGTATTCGGGAATTTCGCTCTACGGTTGGCATCGTATAAACGTTTGTTTGTTGGCGAAATCTTAAATTTCAATGGTTTAGCTGATAAGGCTGGATTGACGTCTGTCAAAGCACAAATCGCTCTAACTTCGTCATAAATGTTCGTAACGCTCAAGGCTGTACCTACCGAGTTCAACACGTTGCTGCTTGGGATATCCCCACCAGCTCCTCTACCTGCCGTAAACTTCTTAATCAAACCGTCGATAGAAGACATTGAGCCAAAACCAGCTTGATTGAAAACCCCTTTATAAGTCCCGAAAAGTGCCAAACCTTCACCTGATTTCTTCAAGACTTGCCCAATAAAGAACAGCTCCCAAGGGTTGGCCAGCACTTGTTCTTTGGTCATCGCTCCAGACGTAACCAAACGTTCGTAACTTCTGAAAATCTTCAAAATATCACTTCGTTTCAATACCAAGTCAATGTCGATATCGAAAAACGTTGGCAATTTTGCTCCAATCTTTACAGCGTCAGCCGTTGGTGTAAAATCGTCTTTAGCTGGTTGATTGGCATCCTTGGTAATGATGCTTACAATCGGGGTTTTAGAGTCTGTTTGTTCTACGTTAAAATCATTTCTGATTTTCCCGAAACCATCCATTACCGACTCATTGATAACGATAGGCGACTGTGAAATCAAATTTTCTAATTCATCTGGCAACGAATCAAAATTTGGTTGAATAGAACTAGTAATAGGCATAATCTTTTGTTTTTTGTTGTTAAAATAAACTTGATATAATTGAAGCCTGCGTAGCTTCTCAAAGCTCATCACTCATAGCTCAAAGCTAGTTTTTCGCTTTACTCAGCAAAATAGACATCGGATGATCCTTCGCTAATTCACCTTTGTTTTTAGCAGCACTATCACTGGCATCTGCTCCTGGTAATTTGTTTCCAAGGTTTGCTTTTTCATCATAAAACTCTTTATAAGTATTACGCTCCTTTTCAGTGTCGGCTAGCTTAGTTGATAAATCGTTTTTAGTGGTTTCTAAATCCGTTACCTTTTGAGCCAAATCTGAATTTTTAACCTTTTCGGCATCATAATCTTCTTTGAGTTTCATATTACCCTCTTGCTGAGTATCCAATCGGGCTTTCAGCTCCGTCATTTCTTCCGAAAATGTCGCTAATTGTTCCGCTGAAATCGTTTCAGACATCATCTTGAAACTCTTTGGTAAATGTTCTTGTAGCCAATCTTTGGCTACCGTTGTTGGTTTACTCATGTGTAGAAATATTAATTGTTTAACCTTTTGAAAGTTGTAAGCTTCGCTTTATAGCGTCCGAAAGTGAGCCAACCTTATCCGCTAATCCAAGCTCCAGCCCTTGTTTGATGTTATAAGTATCACCTTTAAAAACTTCTTCGTTTTTTATCTTACCTACACGTCCACGTTTTACATACCCTACAAATTCCTGTCTGGCCATATTCACTTGGTTTTGTAGTATTGCCCTAGTCTCTTCGGTTAAAGGCTCGTACATATTAATCAACGCTTTACGCTCGCCACCTTTGGCTCTAAAAATCTCCAATGAAATCCCCTGTTGTTCTAATTCTCTTTGATGATTTTCATAAAAGATTAAGGAAGATATTGATCCAATGCCTGTAGAAGAATCGTTTTCAAGCCAAATTTCATCCGCTTGCGAGGCTACAAAATACCCTGCAGAATAACATTTAGCAGTCTGTACTAACAAGGGTTTAGCTTTTCTAAATTCATTTACGGCATCAGCCAATAATGAACAACTATCAGCTGTCCCTCCTGGTGTATTGATTTTGAGAACCGATGCTCTGTAAGCATCATCTTTTTTGGCCGATGCCAAAAGGTCGGCTATCAGTTCATTACTCGAGCGACCCATTTCCCCAAAAATGGGTAGTACCAACACATTAGGATTATTAGATAACTTCTTAGTAAAATACTGGTTATACCACTTGGCATCATCCGCAGTAAGCATATTTTTAGCACCTCCCAACACATCAAAAAGCCCTAAAGCTCCGCTGGCTGTTTGCTTGTTGCTAACTCTTAAATACGATTCTTCAATGTTCCATATATGCTCAGTAAATAAATTGGCCATGATATTTGTAGAATTTTTCTACGAATATCATGGCTAAAAAACCATTAATGAAGGACAGAATAGTATATTAAATTTGATCGAAGCGAGATACAAATTCTATTTTTATAAATTTTACTTTTGAAACATTTATGGCTCTTATTACTTGCCCAACATCACCTTTATAATCTTTTTCAAAATTAACATGTGTCAAAGATTGATCGGCTTCTAAATAAAAAAATCTTTTAATTAAATTATGGATAAAACCTATTTTGTATTTCTTTTTATTTGGTTCTATAAAACAAGATTTCTCATTAAATAGGGTATCAAATTCATATTGAATATTTACCTCTTGTTTTAATTTACTTTCTTCAGTTAAATTATCTCCAAATAATTCTAATTCTAAAACAATTATTACATTGTACCTGTAGTCAACTAATTCAGGCGTAGTTTCATTAAATTCACTGTAATCAAAGAAATTTGACAATTTCTTTTCGATTGTTTCCATACAATAAGGGTATTGGGTTTAAATTTTTAAAAATATTTTACTTAGCTTTTCTCCAAGCATATTTACCAAACAATCTGACCATCAAATACATTACATAATTTGTAAATTTATTTTCATCATTCACTTTATTAGCCAAATACAAAAACTGATCATCCGCAAATTTCCGTGCAGCCTTTTCACCTAGCTCTTTTTGTCTATACTGTAAATCATACAAATAATCATGCACCAAAGCTGCCCTGTTGTATTTTCCAATGGGAGGGAACAAACTCCAGAGCCAGCGAGGTACACTGGCAAAATCAGTAACATACCCAGCGTTTACCAAAACAGACGAGCCGTCTGAAAGTATTTCTTCAAACGGCTCATGTAGCTCCCACCAATCACTTTTATCCGTGGGAGCTTCCCTATAAACAACAACAATCTTACTGAACATTGGTAACAGACAATTTAAAATCTGTAAGACTACCCTCAAAAGCAAAGTTTTGTAAAGCGGTATTTATGGTCGCCAAGGTTTCAGCACTCGGAAAAGCCCTGTTTTGTTCTATCAATAAATACAAATCAAAAGGAATGGCCTTGCTACCTGTATCAAACAAAACAGGTGTTATAAAATCAGCGATTGATTCTTCCAGTACTGGCTTTCCTGATTTCATCACTGGCACACCATTTTCATCTAATTTCGGAATCATTTTGATATATTTCTCTGAAATTATTTCATAAGAAATTTCACAAAGCTTTTGACCATCCGCTACAAACAAATCTCTTAAAAGCGTGTAACGCATGGTTGTTGGTATTACCGTTACCTTATAAGGCAAAGCGATATTAATTGAGGCACTTTTCATACTATTTCTATTTTGTAAGCTTAAAATACAGGAGTAATGGCATAAGACAACGTCTTTCCAACGGGTGCGGTAAACGTTAATGGGTTGTCGGTATTGGCCGTACAGGTGCTCGCTGGCGTAGTGGTAATGGTTGTTACCCCCGAGCTATCCAACACTTCAAACGTGAAATCAAAAGGGAAACGAACATTTCTCGTGATACTAGCTCCTGTGCCATCCACCGCAAAAGTAGATTTTCCCAAAGTTCTCAATATCGCTTCTGGCGAAACATAAGCCCCACGAGCCAAATCACCATTTGACGGTGCTTGATTAGCATCCTTTCCAAGTTTTGTACTTGGTGTCGATAAATACTGAAGTTCGGTATTGCTTAAACGTTCACCCCAAATACAAATCTGTTTCACAGGTGCATTGGGCGAAGTATCCGACCCAATTCTTAGTTCATTCAGGGCAGGTATTACCACCGCATTATCATCCGCAGAAGCCACACCATTTACATATAATTTTGCATCATTAGTGGCAAATCCATAAGCCATTAAAACCGAGTTGGTAGCAGGAATAATATTAACAGAGTTTTGTACAACACCATCAGAAGTAATGAAGCCCTCAGCACTACCATTGGTATTAATCATGACGCCAACTCTATTGGAACCCCCACCAGTAACAGCTCCTTGTAATAGTGCATATTTACCATTGGTTACCGATACTTTTCCTTTGGCAGCACTCACAAAAATTGTCCCTTTGGTAATGGCTCCAAAAAGTTGACTGAACTGCGTTCCCGCTATCACAATCATATCCTGCTCTCTGGTTACCGTCGTAGCAAAAGTTGGAATATACGAGGTCGCATCAGCTCCCTTGGCCAATTGTGGGCCATAGATATAAATATTCTGCGAAGCACCAGCCGTATGTGCACCCGTAACAGGAATAATGATAGCACTTAAATCAAAAGATGCACTAGAAGTAAACGCAAGCTCACATCTATACCAGCCATTATTATAAAGTGTCATGGCAGAATTGACAAACGTAAAACCTACCCCAAAAGTACTCCCTGCTAACCTTGTACCTAAGTTTAGGTTGTAAGTGACCGTTACACCCCCACCAGTAGACGTAACCTGCAATTTAAACGATGTTCCTATCGTACCAGCTTTCGCCCAAACCGAAAAGGTATGTGTCGTAGCATCAGTAATGGTAACGGCTTGCGATAAATTTGATTCACTAGCCACTGAATTATCCGTTAAAAGACTCGCTTCGGCTAACGTTCCATTCGGAGCAATGGTATCGTTTGCACCAATGGCCAACGTCGATTTCCTCCAAGCAGCATTTGAAAAGTCTGTAGAGTATCTTATCAAATTTGTCCTGCTTTCCTCTAGCAACAGCCCCAAACTTTCGCCAGTTAGCGGGTCAAAGGTAAAGCGTGGCTTATTCGCCTGAACAGTTTTTACAAAGCCATTTCGGTCAATGTAAGTCCCAACACTGTTTCTGGTAAAAGCATACACAGGGTCAAGGAATCGACCATTGGCAAAGTCTAAATTCAAAATAGGTCTAAGAGCAGGTCGCCCAAACCCACCTGCCAAAGCATCAAAGCTGGCTTTATTATCATTCACAACCTTCCCGAGCGTATTGGCTGGATAATCCGTTTTGGCTGCATTGTGGGTAATTTGTCCTGAATCATAGGTATTAAACAAACTAGGATCTATCACAAAGTTTTCAGGAAAACTATCGGCAATGTTGGTGTAAGTAATATCTAGGAAACTCCTGAACTCTGGTTTTAACCAGATCGCTAAAAGTTGCTCCTGCGTAAGGGTGTTATTCAATAGGATTGTTTTACCATCCAAAAACACTTGAGCCTTATTGCTATGTTCTGGTTTTACGGTGATTGTTTGTGCCATTTTTATAATTAAAATTGTTGAAATTGAACAGTATTAATAAAAGAGGAATCCAAAAAGTAACTTGGTTGGGTAAACTTTCCAGCAATGCTTACCTGAATCATGCTTCTATCAGTAATGGCTCTACGGTACTGGTATCTCAACCCATTATCTTTATTACCAGCCATAAAGCACTCACCATTTGTATCTCGCCAAAAACCTATAAACCGCCTTGCTTGGTTGGCATATAGCCAGCTCAGCAACGCTTTGTTTTGTCCGTACACCTGCATTTCTATGTTTTCGGTGTACAGCTCCCCAACTTCATCATCTACCTTAGTTTCTTGCCATGTGCAAACCTTCTGGCTGAATTCAAACAAAACACCTTTTGCTCCAGCAACCAGCATAATTCCCGAGCTTGTTACTTCCATGCCTACGGGTTCAATGCTAATTACTTGCTCCAGCTCAAATAATACCAAGCGAGTCAAATACCCCACGCTGGGCTTATCATTCCATTGTCTAAATCTTTGTAGTGATGTATTCATATTAGCTCAAAACTACAATTACAAAAGTCAATTTCAACGGACTAAAAATTCACGTTTTTCTAGGAATAGACAAATAAAAAAAACCGCTCAGGAATCATCCAAAAGCGGTTTTTATGTATTTTATCAATCGGACGAAAGTCCCTGCCAGCGGACAAAAGTCCGAAAAATCGGACAAATGTCCGTCAGAGCGGACTTATCTACGAAAAGTTTTTATGAAAATTTCTTGAAATCTTTACTAAATAATCTCGGTAAACTTTCCTTGCCGTTTCCATTTCGATATCCACATCAGGAATGATACCATACCTGTCTAAGAATCGTCGAACAAATGGCGTATAATCTTCTACTCGGCTATACTCATGTACACTCCTTACTTCACATACCAAGGCTCTTCTAAATTCAGCATCTAGTAAATTACAAAACTCTTTAATCTTATCAATCGGGAAATATGTGCTGTAACTTTCATCATAATATTGAATCTTTAGCACTGGCAAGTTAGCATCCGCTTTGTACTTCTTAGGGTATGGATCTACTCTTTCTACAAATTCAATCAACCTCCCCAGCTCGCTCCGTTTTTCAACTTTCACAAACCCTTTGTCGGTTACATCATAAGTGCCTTCTATAAATTTTTTAATGTGTGGTGGTACAGCGAATTCTACTTTCTTAATCATATTTTAGAGCTTTAAATCATTATTCAAATATACAAAATCAATACACTAAATTCAAGACTCAAGATTCAAGACTCAGGATTCAAGACTCACAACTCAAAGCTCCCAACTCCTCACTCAAAACTCCCAACTCCTCACTTCCTAGCTCCTAAACCCGAAATCAAACTAATCATGAAGTCCATCTTTGTGTTCGTATTTTGCTGACGAATGGCATTCACTACATTGTTGGTAGCATCCACGTTTCTATTTACCGCATCACGTGTTTGATAGCTATAATAAATACTTGAATCGTTCTGCTGGACAATCCGTTTCAAGCTATTATTTTGCTCCCGTAAAATCTTGATTTGTTCTTCCGATAATTCTTTTGAACGTTGCATATCTTCACTCGACTGGTTGAGTGCCGAGCCTTCAATGGCAAAACTGTCTGTTCCATCTTCAAAGCGTCGTTTACCCAGCACCGTTCCATATTGGTACATTCTACCTTCAAACGCTTTACTATTCAACGAAGGAATACCATTTCTAAAAGCCATCGGTCGGTCTTTCATATTCATCGTTTGCCAAACAGGTTTCTTAATTCCCTTCTTAGCATTTTCGTGCATTTTCTGAATAATGGGTTGGTTGATTTCCGTTTGTTCAGCATTTACAATGGCTTCGCCACCTTCCATTTCGCCCAAATCCCTACCAGTTTTATTATCAATTAAAGCAATGCCACCCTTGCCATAAGTCTTTTCATGTTTACTGGCTTGGGGCGTAAAACCATAATGAAAAGTAGGTTTCGGTTGCGAGTTAATCTTAGCCACTTGAATCCCCGTCATAACGGCAGAAGCCGCTGCAAAAACCAAGTTCACTGGCCAAAAAGCAGAGGCCAAAGCCTTTAAAGTTGCTAGTGCTCCAGTGATTAAAGCAGCTGCCAAATCGGCTTTTTTCTGGGCTTCCCAAGCCCTCAGTTTTTCTCTTTTTTCCGTTTCTCGGGCTTTATCATTTTCGGCTTTGATGGCCGCTTCCAAATCCTTCTTAATCCTTATCTGTCGGTTCTTTTCATCAGTAGCAGCTTTTACCTTTTCTTCTTTTTCCTTCTCAGCAGCCTTTACTTTATCGTCCATTTCCTGCTTGGCCTGTTCGATCCTTTCCTTTGATAGAGCCTTGTCCTGCTTGGTTTCATCATTCAGCTCATCTATCTTATTTTTCAAGGTTCTTTCACCAGCATCAATCTTAGCATCCCGTTCGTCCTCAGCCGCTTTGATTACCGCCTTCATAGTCTTTTCAGCGGCATCCATTTTCTCATCCTTTTCCTCTTTGGCCTTTCTGATTTTCTCCTCCAGTGCTGCCTTTTCGGCTTTATCAGTCGTGGCTCGTAGCTGCGACTCCATATCCCAAATTTGCTCGTTCAGGGTCTGTTCTAGGTTCTGGAGCTTTTCGGTTTCTTCTTCCTTCAGCTGCTTTACCTTTTCCGTCTCCGCATCCTTCATGTTCAAAAATTCTTCCGAATAATTTTCCTTCAAAGCCTTTATCTTATCGGCTTTGTCCATGGTATCATCCTGCAGAATTTTCTCTAAATCTTTAATGCGATTGGTCTCGGTATCCTTTAGCTCTTTGATAGCCGTCGAATGTTGGTCTTTTACTGCTCGTTCTTTGTCAATGGCAGCGTTTAGGTCAGCACTGTTTTTGTCTAGCTGTTGCTGTAGAATGGCTACTTTTTCATCCCGTTCACGCATGGCCTCAGCAATGGCTTTATCGGCTTTCGCTTTTTCAAGATCAGCCAAAAAGCTGGCTGCTTGTTGTGCCATTTGCCCAACCATATTATACTTTTCTTGGTTGTTTTGTAACCTCGTTTGCCATGCTGCCAATTCCCCTTGTACTACCTGCCCAGCGGCATCAATCGCTTTAGAAACATCCCCCTTCAGGAAGTTTGAAAATACATCACTCCAAGCTTTTTGTTTGCTCGCTTTGCCATCAGTAAGGTCTTTATCAATCTTTGAAATATCCTGAGCATACTTTTCCGTTTGGGCTTTCTTCTCATTATTGTAACGGTTTTCAAGTGCCTTTAAAGTTTTTTCTTTATCAACCGCATTCGTTACTTCCCGTTCGGCTTTTGCCTTTTCAGCGGCCAGCTCCGCATCCAGTTTTTCTTTGGTGTATTTTAGCTCAAGGTTTAGCCGCTCTTTCTTTATTTCGGCCAGCTTATGGGCATTGTTTCCAGCCTGTAATTCCTTCCAGTCCAGCATGGCACTTTCGGCCTTGCGTTCTTGTTCTATCACAAACTTGTTATTCTCAAGCCGCTTGGTAGCCGCTTCTTCCTGCTTTTTAGCCTCCTTTGCCTTATAATCGTCTCGTATTTTTAGGATTTCAGCCTCGGCTTCTTTGTCAATCGCTACCCGCTGTTTTTCCTTGAGCGTCTCATCGGCTAACGTTTGATTTACCTCAGCTTTTCGCTTCCTGGCTTTTTCTTCAATCTTGGCAATATCACGGAGCAACTCATCTTTAATGCTGTTGATATTGGTTTCGGCTTCATATTCAGCTATCTTTTTCAGGGCTTCCTCATTGGCTTTGGCAACATCTTGTAGGTGCTTATCTTCGGCTTTTTCTTCTTTCTTACGGTTTTTCTCCGCTTCTTTTTCACGCTTTTCGGCTGCCTTTTTTTGTTCCTCCGTCATGGCTTTTTGCTTTTTCCCTTCGGTGGTAGCGGCTGCCAAAACGGCTTCAGGTTCCAGCTTCTTTGGCGTATCAACCATAGCGTTTTTATAGCCTTTCTTGATTTCTTCAAAATTACCCACCACGTGCTGAGTCATGGATGAAGCTTGTTTTTTAGTGGCGTCCCAAGCTTTAGCAGCTCCCGTAAAATCTCCCTGCAGGAATTTTACCAAAGCTTTACCGCCATTAAATAAAGTAGCCATGGCATCAATAATGGCTTGCACACCTGTTAAGGCTAATTTTAAAGGAAGCAGCACATTTTGAAAAGCAATGCCCAGGGCTTTCATTACACCCGAAGCCGAAACTGTTTGTTTATTCAAACCAGGGAACACTTGTAAGACCAAGCCCATCAAACTATCATACACATTGGTTACCTGAGTCCACAAGGTTCTAAACACACTCACCACTGGCTCTGAGTTTTTGGCCAGCTCTAGTAAAAAATTGGCTACATTGATTACTACCGAAAGCAACGCATAGAAAAGCGGTTTCAATTGCTCTCCCACAGCTCCAGACAATTGCATAAAAGTATCTTCAAGGTTTGAGGTTTGTCCTTCCAGCTTGGTCATCATTTCGGCATTTTGCCCAGCCACACCTTCCATTTTACCAAAGGCTGCTACCATCTTCAAAGCTCCTTCTTCGGTGGCTTCCATGGTTACTTTTTGGCCTTTAAAAGTACCAGTGATTTTATCGCCCGACTTTTGTACTTTAATCCCCAGCTCGTTCCAGCGTTCGGTATTACTTACGTCCAGAATCGCTTCATTCAAATCTTCCATGGGTTTTCCCAAGGCACTGGCCACATCGCCCATGGAAAGGATTTGCTCACGGGTTGGGCGTAATCCACGGTTTACCATTTTTACATAAGCTTCTGTAAGCACGTCCACCGAGAAGGGTGTTTTGGCTGCGATATCTTTCAAAGCCGCCATTGATTCTTTGGCTTGCTTCTGTGACTTCAAAGCCGTTCCCAAAACAGTTTCATACTTCTCCAGCTTTTGCGTAGTACCAAAAATTGATTTCCCTAAGTCAATCGCCCATTGTACCACCTGTAAGGCAAGCATGGCCTTAAATGCTAAGTTTACCTTACCAACTCCACCCGAAATCTTATCCCACATCGTTGGCTTGGCCAAGGCTTCACCACCTTCTTGGATTCCCCTTACTTGCGTTCTTAAATCCGAAAGCCGCTTTTGGGCTTCTTGTAACCGCTTCGAGCCATCTACAAAAGCCTTGGTATTCGGGTCAAGGTTTTTTAATTCTTTATTCAGGGCTTTGGTATGTTGCTCTAGTTGCGAAATGGTCATTTTGCCAACATCCATTCCCTTCATTGATTTAGCCAGTTTCTCGGCTTCTTGTTGGGTTTCTTTTAGTTGCTGTTTATACTTTTTCCACTCCTCCGAGCCTTTGCCTGCTCCAGTAGTTTCTATTTCCTTCAGCGTCTTTTTTAGGGTAGAAGCATTGTCATTTAGCTCCTTTAGCTTTTTGTCAAATTCGCTGGTCTGAGCCCTCAGCTCCAGCGTTCCAGTATCTCTAAATTCCATGTTGGGTGTAGAATATTTAAGGGTAGATTATTTAGAAAAATTGATGCCTAAATCACGTAACGAGGCCATGCCAGCGTGTTCACGCAAATCCCTAAAGAACCTAGGGAGTATTTCATTTTTCATTGGATCATTATAAACACCTCTGTAGCCACGTTTTACATTGGGTTCTTTTTTAAACTTGTGTCGTAACCCTTCAGCAATCCTTTCTACCGTGGCAGTGTAGCTTTTGGGCTTTACTCCCTTGGGATAACCAGGCACATAAGGAAACGAGCCAACGCCTACTTTTTCCACAAACTTTACCATGGCCGAAAGCGGTGGCATTCGCTCAAAATTCAGCTGCTTTAAATCTTTTATCCTAAGCAACATATCATAGTGGACGCTGGCCATGATAAAGCCTTTTCCTCGTTCGGTTGCTCCAGCTCGAATACTATTCAGGAGGTCGCCAGTCATTACAACCCCTTCAGCGTTTACTTGTCTTCTAAAAGCTTTCTCGGCCTCATCCACATACCTTTTCAGTATTTCAGCAAAAACGAGGTTCTCAGTAATTGATTCATTCATTTGTGTAGATTTTAAATCAAGTACCAATTTCAGCACAGCTCCGCCATTAAGAAAGGACAAAACAAAAGCCCCAGCAATGGCTGAGGCTTTTGTGCTAATAATTCCAAGTAAGGCATTCTGTTTTTGTTTTACCTATGCTCTTTTTACCATCAACGGAAAGATTTTTTACATGGTCTTCATGTTGCCAACCAAACTTTTCTCGGTATTCCATCAAAAGATTTTCTGGGTATGATGATAGTAAAAACTTTCCTTGTAGGTTTACACAAGCATCCAATAATGCTTTAAAATCTTCTAAAGTATAACCTTTGTAATGTCCCTGATCCGACGAAATGTAGGGTGGATCTAAATAGAAAAACGTTTCTGGTGAATCATAAGCTTTGATAACTTTCAACACGTCATAACTTTCTATCGTTACCATCTTCATGCGTTCCTGGTACCCCTCTGTAAAGCGTTGCTTTTTGTTAAACAGTCTTAAAGGTGATTTACCACCTTTATCATAGCCGAAGCCCGAACCTATTTTACAAGAAAAACTCATGTTTGTTTGAACCCACACCGCCCACGCCATTACCAGCGGGTCTTTAATGTCATCAATGCCATCTTTGTATTCGCCTCCAGCTTCTTTGTGTTGTGCTCTGCTATGAAAAGTTTCATCAATCAATTTTTCAAGCTCTTCAAAGTCATATTTAAGTACCTTGTAAAAAGTAATCAGCCTTTGATTAATGTCGTTTACTACTTCAGCATTGCTTTTCTTTTTCCCAAAGAACACAGCTCCACCGCCAAAGAACGGCTCTACATACAAGAAATGATCAGGAATTTTGGGCAGAATGTGCTTTAACATATTTTGCTTACCTCCGTAATAGGAAATAGGCGTTTTCAATTCAATCTTACTTTCCTTCATGTTATTTTATTAGGTGAAAATTTTCACGAAAGTCAGATTACAAGCTCAAACCTTTAAGGACAATTTTTTGTACCTAAAAAAATCATTAAGTTTGTACAAATCATTTTTCGGAGCCTCACCGAGTAAAAAACGAGTTACATGATGGATACAACAACATTCAGCAACGGCAGAGCAGTTGCCCAAGCTCACTTTGATACCATTGTGAGCAAAGGCAAAAAATTCAAGGATAGACAAGTTCCGATCTATATCCGTGAAAAACTTTGGATACCATTCTACCTAACCATTGGGGAGTTTGGCGAACATTATATTCACATTATTCAATTACCGAATGAAATAGAATCAAAAGTGCATTTCAAGGCACATTTAATTATAAAGGATGAATCAACCTAAATACGTTCTCATCGAGAACAACAAAGCCGCTTCTGAACCATCAGAAGCGGCTTTTATTTTATGTACACGTAACCCCAAATTCATAGCGGAAATCAAAAAATTCCGTACCCTCTCTACCATGGACGAGTACGTCCCAACCAATCAATATATCCAAATAAGAAAAAATTTACCTGTTATTTTAGAAGTCTCAGAAATAGAAGAAAACTTTAACGAAAAAGAACTAGCCAACGCTTTAAAGTATATGGCTAAGTGGTATTTTTATAATTGTTTACAAAGGTAACCCCTATTCATCATCATCTTTAATAGGATTTTTTGTATCCTGTGGCTTCAATACACTTTTTGTAGCTTTACTTAAGCCAAATCCACCTGCTATACCCGTTAAAAAGGTTAGCCAAGGGATAAAGAATGTTTCTTTAAAAAAAAGTATCAAAATCGTTATAATTGGCATTACGATCAAAACACCTAATAATACATACCTAAATGTTTTTTGATTGATAACAGAAGCATCTATTTTTTTTAACTCAATTTCTTTGATAGCATCAAGTCTTGCTGAATTAAAAGTAAAAGCATTTTTCTCATTTTCTGCCATCGTATTCAAAACCTTATCAACTTGCTCCTTGTCAAGTTTACTAAGATCTAAAGTACTTTTACCACCTTTCTGCATAGCCATTATTTCAAGTTCTTGAAACATCGCTCTTACATTCTGTTTTGGTACTTGTGGAGATACGACTTCTGCTTTTGCCTCATTTTCCTCATTCTCAGCAGTTTTTTCAATATTGCTCATTACTTATTAAACGGTGTTTTTTATTATAATAAAATACATTAGAATTATCCTCTTTCTCTTCACTGTTAAAAGTGGAAGCCAGTACTCTTTTAAACGCTCTATCTAAGGAATCTGATAAATCACCAAGTCTGCTTTCAAGAAAATACGTAGCTTTTCTTTCTTGATAAGCATCAATAATAAGCTTTTTAAAAGCTGTCACTTCTACATTTGACAACTCATTTTTAGAGGCATATTCATCAAAGGTCTCCAAAAATATATTCAAGGCCTCATCCAACGCTTCAGAACGTTTGTCTGAAAACTTCATAGGATTATTTGCAAATATATGTTTTTCAATGGCTGTCATACTATTTCAAATTTTCTCATTCTTATTTTCCTTTACTACTTCCGTGTAGCTTCCGTGAAATAACGCTAAATTTACAATAAAAATTACAGCAAAAAACACATATCTGTATTATTTTTACTTACAAAGTGCTATATAATTATTATTTTTATATACACAGAATTCCAAATAAATTCCTTTATTATTTAAAAGCCAACCACGAAACTAATGGGTAATAAATAGTTCTATAATGATAAAATCAAATTATGAACTATTTAGTTGAAAGTCATGTTTTTTAAGCTAACATACCAGAAAATATATTTTATTTTACAGTTTAAAAATTAAATAACAATATTAGGTTTCACGGAGTCAACAACTTCGATTTCAACAATATCTTGTGATAATATCCCATTTTTCTCTCTATTGGTACATTGTGTAATAAGTTTTATGAGCATTATTTTTAGTAAAATGAACTTTTTCAACGTAAACAAAAAAGGAGAAAACATGAAAACAACAATTAACAATTTCGCTAACAATCTAATGAGTGCATTTTGGGGAACAATTGCTAATGTAGAAGGAAGTATTATTGCAGGTAAATTGTTGACTCCGTGAAACCACACCTTCAATTCAGTTTTTATAACAAATCAACTCCCTACCAACAACCCACTAAAAGCCTTCGTAATAGGCAATTCCCCTGATAACTGAGCCACCAAATATTCAATACCATTCAAAAAAATCTTTCTAGTAAAATCAAGCTTCGCCAAATCTACTTCATTCAATACAAATTCCTTTTTTAGATAAAACTGCCCAGCTCTCATACTTTCCAAAACCGACCAATGTTTGGCCTTTAAGCCATCCGTTCCATTCCAGTAAAGTGATGTACCGTTTAAGGTTGGTAAAGCCCGTGGGTAGCCGTCAACCATGCCATTCCAAAACAATAGTTTGGGTGCTACCTTTTTGGCTAATTGTTCAAATTGGGCTGTCACACCTTCCTGCCTTACTTCGGCCAATCCTGTGGCTTCATTGACTAACGTTGTTGAAAACTCTGAGGTAACTTTGGCAATGCCTGTATAATACTGGTTGCTGTAGGCTGGTGTAACATAGTCGGCTAAAACCGCTGGTTTATCTTTTGCCAAAGCGTCGGAAGCATCTAATTTATAGCCCAGCTGTAGCCTTGGGTTTTGTTCTGGTATTTTTACCTCGCCAACCAATCCTTTATCGCTCCAGTCGGTGACGGCTGGTAAAGCTAGGTCGTCCTCCCAAAAATCAATTTTAAATACTTTGTTTATTGGGTCAATACTAAACTTTAGATTGGGCAATTTTCTAAGCTCCAATAAAAATTGTTCTATTGTCAGCTCAGGTAAATGTCGGCTAACATTTACAATATTTTCACCATCCAAAGCCCGAAGATTAAACAATACTAATTTACTCCAAGTAGGATGCTCCAGAAAGCTTCCAGTGATAGTGGTTTGAGTAATTTCAGCAATTTTTAGCAATACCCATTTCACAAACATAAATGGCACTCTTGGACTGTTTGCTAGTAAATACGAACCATCCACATAATCATTTACTTTGTTGGTGTAGCCAATAGTTGCTCCCTTATCCGCATAATAAGCCGTATTTACAATGGTAGGCAAACAGTAGGCTTCTGTTCCGCCTTGGCTATGAACGCCATCAACTACGTTTAATGGCAATGTGCCAAACTCGGAAATTTCAGTAAGCAAACGGCTTTGATAATCGCCAAAGAAACTACTAAAAGCCTCTTTTGTATCACCTACATAACCGTTTTTCTGAGAGGCTTCTTTTAAGCTAAAAACGCCTTCATGAATCAGCTCTCCACCAAATACATATTCAAACAAAAATTCTGGTAAGTGTCCACCTGTCTGGGGTTCTTCCCAATAGCCAAATACTTTTTGGTTGCGTGGACTAAAGGGTAAATTCGGCAATTTGATATTACTCTCGGGAATCATCTCATACAATAAATGAGGGTTAATCAAATCTATTGTTGGTGGTGTTTCTGTACTAACATCTACCGTTTGCCCATTAATTTTTAAGTTTAAACTACTCATATAAATC
Source organism: Arcicella aquatica (assembly GCF_034928825.1). Lineage (NCBI taxonomy): Bacteria > Pseudomonadati > Bacteroidota > Cytophagia > Cytophagales > Flectobacillaceae > Arcicella > Arcicella aquatica. Next base: position 21,307 of record NZ_JAYFUL010000031.1, read on the forward strand.
AATTTAAGAAATGTATTTTAGGCAATCACAACCAATGACTAATCACCAATCACTAATAACTAATTTTAACAAGATATACCCTTGATCCAGACGGGATTTGTGCATGTGGTATTTCAATATCGGCATAGTTATCAGCTGTAGGTACTTGAGCAACATTATAAATCAAATTGCCATTTACATACACTTTTAAACCAAAATTAGCACCGTATAAGATAAAACGCCATCCTCTGTTTGTTAGGTAATTGGTGGGTAAATTAAAGCCCCAGTAGCCCTGCGGATAAACATCTGTTTGCCCCACCTGATTCTGTAAAAACCACATATTACCCTTACCTATACCATTACGATCATCCTTTGATACACCGTCGCCACCCACAAAACCCGTTTGCCTAAAATGGGCATAACCTACAGGGGTAGCATAGGTATAGTCATAAGGATTGAGCACACAATCGCCAAATAGGTTGGCGTATTCTTGGGTGTTGGTAGTAGTATATTCCAGCTCAGCCAGCTGTTGTGCTTCGCCTGGGCTTTCGCTTCCGTATTTGCCTGCAGGGATGGTAATCGTGGCATAACCTCCCACTTTACCCATGCTACAATTTAAACGGATAAAAGTGCCTGAGCGGATAATAGCGGTATTGGGATAAGGCGAACTACCAGGCGTAATATTGGGGTTAATCAAGTAAGGTAAATAATCAGCATCACCTTCAACATTGGGCTTCATTGTCAAAGGTTTAAAAATACTTCTATCGTCTTCATACACCTTTCGCAATCGAGCGGGCTTCATTCTGCCAGTACGTTTTCCGAAACCATCCAGAATATGCGAAAAGTCTAAACCTTCCCAAATCGTAGCACGTGCTTGAGTCGCTCCAGTGCCTGGTGCGTCACTATAATTCTGGATAACTTTATCCAGCATAAACGAAAAGCTTCTGGCTATTACATCCGTATTGTCCTCGGTGTCTATCAATTCGTTGGTATTTCGACGAATAGGTAAATGTCCTTTCTCTGTGATAAAATACATTTCATCGGATAACATCAGCTCGTCTAAATACCGCAAATACTTTTTAGCATTCCGATCAAACCAACCCGTCGAAATCGTCAATTCACGATGTCCCTCCGTATTAATAGCCACCATTTCCAGCCAATCAATACTCTTTTGTTGGTTGTCTCTTTGGGCAAATGTCTGGGTAACTTTTAAGGTTTCCGAGCCTTTACCAATCAATCGTAATGTATCAAAACCTCCCAAAGAATTACTAAACAAAATGTGTCTTTCGTTAGGTCTGAATTGTGGATCTATGATATAAGTTCTTACTTCCGAAAACCGTCTGTTTTGTTCATCCGATAACCAAACATCATATTTCACCACATCATCGCCAAGCCCTAAAGCTTCAGCTCCCACAGGACAAAGTACAATCATATTCATGGCCACGTTTTCAAGATTACCTTTGGTGAAAACCGTGCTGGTTTTATCGGCTTTGTAAGCTTCTATTCTTAAACATACTTTGGAAGGTCTAGGGAAAAAGTTGATTAAAAACGAAAGGTATTCTTCCTGCGTTTTACCAATTACCTTTTCGTTGGGTTGCCACGTCAAGAATTGGCGTTTCTGAGCCTGATTTACATTCCAGAAGGAATCCTGCCAGATAATAAAATCTTCGTCAGAAAGCCCAGCTTTGATACACCATTTAGTCGGTAAAGTAGCATCAAGATTTACCGCTGGCGTACCACCAGTTACAACCTCACGAAGTTTAAAGGGTGTTGTTTGGCTAACAACGGTACTCATTTTGTTTTGCTTCCAATAGGGCTTTTGGTAGGTAAGCAAACCGTCTAATTTACCGTTTCTACGATTGTACTCAAACAAAGCTCCCGAAAACGAGCTAGTATTCCCTTGGCTCTGTACGGGTGCTTCTTTTCCACGACTTTGGTGTAAAGATTCAAAAGCCAACGACTGAGGAAAGGTTGGCACTTGAATATCTAAAGAATAAGCTAAACCCACCCTTGAGGTCATCTCAGGATCAGCCGCTTCAATAGTATGTAACAAACGGTTTCGACTAAAAACCAAAGGAACAAATGAAATATCGGTAAGTAATTGATCAGGCATAAAATAAGCTTTAGGCGATACGCTGTAGGCCGTAAGCTTTCTGCTTTCGGACTTTGGATATCGGCATTAAAAATCTGTGTAAATCAGCGGTATCAAATCAGCGAAAATCAGCGGGTAAAAAAGCTTATAGCCTAAAGTCTACCGCCTACAGCAAAAAAACTAATTATAAAATTCATTAGCCGTCAATCCAACCCTAATAGTCAATTCATAACCCCACGCTGAATCCAAGGTTACGTACATCACAGGATCTAGCGAAACGTCGTTTAAATCAAACCAACATGCTTTTTCATCCAGATAAAGCCTGTTCAGCTGCTTTACGATTTGGCTGGCTGTTTTCTCGCAAAACTCAAATGCCTGGTCTTGACTTTCGTAATCGCTCAGATCTCCTTTTTCCAAGATGTACAGCTTTACATCAAAATTGGCAATGGTTAGTCCATTGGTCGTTTCCCTTACTCGGTAACGGGGTCGCATGACAAAAACACCAGGATAAACATCCGTACTAACACTAGCAGCTGTAAAGCGATCCATCCTGTCACCGTCCGACATGGCCACATAAACAATCCCTTCTTGCTCAAGGCAAATAGGTTTGATAAAATCCCAGAAATGTGTGGTGGGTGTCATATACTATGTTGTTGTTTTTGTGCTGCTAATTGTTCTTTTAAATCTTTGCGATGTTCCTCCAGAAAAAGAAACACATCGTGGATATTGGCCGAAAGTGTACGGCTCATATCGCCAAAGATTCCTTTCTCTGCTAAAAGGTGCTGATTTTTGATTAATCCCTGCCCAGGATAATCATCTTCGCCTACGCCATCAATCCCATTATCCATGATTTCGTATTGCTCGAAAACACTTTTAACCGAGCTCGCAAAATACACCATGATGGCAATCTTTTGAGCCGTATCCAATTGCTCCAGCTCTTTAGCAAAGGCTTTCGACCAATGTGGATTGTAGGGCGTTCGGTGGTCACCATTCCAGCTTGCTTCCTCCATATAAAAGGCTTCGCTTCGCCTTGGTCGACAAACGGTAGCGATCAGATAATTGAGCCTTTCGTCGCCAACTACTAACTGTTTTACAAAAGCCTGAAGATGGATATAGCCATCCGACAGCTCCCCAAAACTCATATTGACAAAGCCTTCATCAAACAAAAGCAGCTCAATACCTTTTACCGTTACCGATTCAAAAGGCTTGGTGGTCATGTCGTCAGTCCACATCCAGCTCACCAATGTTAGCACTTGGTGCAAGGCCTCAGCATTTTGATTTTTCACTTCATCACTCAGTGTTTTACCAAAATAATGATAACAGAATTTACCCCAAGTAGTCTCGCTAATACCCAGCACCAACCGCAGCACCTCATGGTAGGTTTCGGGCGATTCTGGTTTGACAAAAATTGCCTCTAACAGTTTGGGAAGCTTTTTGATGGGTACTTCTTCCCAGCTTGCTGGAATCTGAAATTTTTCTCCAGCCAATATTATTTCTGTCATAGCTCGTTCTTGGTGATATCGCCTTTTAATAGGCTATCATTTTTTTGAATAAGCTTTTGCATCTCAAAATTTTGCTCTGAAATTCTTCTGGCTAAAATTCTATTTTCGACAATTGCTCCACGGAAAGCAGCTACGCAAGTATCACAAAGTCCCTCGGAGTATTTTTCTATACTATCCAGCTTGACCCTCATGGTTGAGATTTGCTGAACTTTGTAAAAGGTAGTATCTTTTTTAGGTTTTGCCTGATTGTGGGCTGGACTGATTGACCCTAAAAATGAAAATGATAGGGCTGTAATACAACTAAAGATTAATATAGTTTTCATGTTTGTGTATTTGTTTTAAAGTAGAAATCCTGTTGAGCCATCCTTTTAAAAACTTCTTTTGCTTGCCAACGCCAATTTTTAAATAATGCTTTTCTCGGTATTGATAAATAAAATGATAGAGGCGATTGGCATTCGTTTTATTGATTTTCTCAATCGTTTTTGTCCCCATCACCCCATCGGGTTTTAACTTCAAATAGGTTTGAATCGCTTTGATATGTTTGTTTTTAACACCTGGTCCACAATTGACAATCAGATCACTGGTAATTTCAGCAATGGCTTGATTATCTACCTCGGATAAATGATAGGTATCCCAGTACTGTTTTTGATAAATTGGCCGAACGTCGTTAAGGGTGGTTACTCGTAAATCATTAGCGTTCAGGACTCCGTTTTTATCTTTGTCGCAGCCAATCCAAACGACTTTGGTTTGGTTACACCACATCAAATAGGTATAAAGCGTAATGCCAAACTTGGTGGCTCCGCCTTTATCATACTGGATGATTACAAAATATAATCCTTCAGCTTTCATCAAATGAGGGAAAAACAAGTCAAACCTTGCTGCCCAAATAGTAGTATTCATCATGACCAATAGGCCACAGAGTGTAAAAGTCTTTTTAAAATTCATGGTGTAGCAATCTATTTAAACTTATAAAATCACATGGGGCTTGTCCGTAAAATCATCCGCTTCAAAATCATTATTAAGCAAATTCTTTTGATAATAAGCCGCCCATTGTGTCGCTGTGGCGTTATCGTTCATAAAGGTTTCAATGTTCTTTAAGAACTTAGTGCCGTCGTTCCAAAGTGCCTGTTTTTGGCTATTCTTTAGTTTGTCAGAGGCCGTTTCTTCTTCTCGTGTGCCATCTTTAAACCTTGCCTCCCTGATTCCGTTCATATCCACTACTAATGGCAAATATGGGTAGGCTTCGTATAAACTTAGGTACGCCAAAGCCCATTGAATATGGTTGATAAGCTGTTTTTCAAGACTTGAAAGCTCTGTGCCGTTTTGCCATTTTTCCTTCAAGACATCAAAAACAGCATTGGTTAAAAGCGGCCTGATATAACTATTTTCAGCTCGTTCTATGTAAGTAGTCAGCACATCAAAAAATCTTGAATTTCGGCCGACTAACGTTATTTTTCTACCGAGCTCACTGGCTGAGCGAATAAAGAGCCTTCTGCGGATTTTATAGGCTTCAGTACCTTTCCAACTTTCTGGCTCTACTTCCTCCAGCAATTGATAGAAATCTTCCTGAAGCTTATCAACCATGGTCATGTTTGCCTCTCGGCTATCGACATATTCCCATTTGGTAATGGCGACGGAATTGGCTGGTGAGCTTTTCATCAAGCCTAAATCCCCAACTTTTAGTTTTAAATGTGGGAAGGCTAAATCATACCCTTGCCAAGCTTCTATTCCTTTGGCTAAATCTGCGAGCTCGGCCATGTCTTCGTCGCTTTGATTATTGGCCAATTCAGTATAAAACTCTCTACCAATTTGTTTTCGGAATGTTCGGGCAGCCATTTTTACAAAAGGCTCAACAGTTTTCCAATTGATTGATGATTGAATACCGCCCAGCTGTGCTTTGAATATGGTTTCGTTTACTAACATTATGCTGCTTGGTTTACAACTGCCTGAGCACCCGTTGGATTGGTATCAAGCGTGGTGATTTGAACTTCTTTAAATGCTGGAAAAACATCTTTATAACCCATGGCTCGAATGGCGTATTGAATATCCTGCAGGATAATCATCCGTGGCACTGGGGTTCTAAAATGTTGTTGATAATCGGCCATGACCCTAATCTGTGATCCTGAGTCATTTCCCTTACCAGGATTAACCCCTGCTAACGTTGGTAAAATACCCATGGCGTTGGCGATTGAAATACTGGCCATTTCCCAAACCCGAGCGTAGGCATCGTCAGACATTTCATTTTTTAGTGGCTGCACATCTACGTTATCCATCATTTTACCGTCCGCTCCACGGAGGTACTTGATAAACATGGCCTTGTTTACGTTTTTCTGGCCAGACATCCATTTGGATAGATTATCCGAAAAGTCAGACCATTTTCTGGATCTTTCTTTTTCGTCCAAGGCTTTACCGCTTTGGGCATCAAAATAATCGTTTGGCATCCTGATTAAGTATTTGATATTATAGCCATTTTGGATACCTGATTTATGAAAAACGGGAATCAGGTTCGCCAGCTCAATCCATTCTTTGGCACACCACCACGTCGGATAGGCATAAAAAGGATTACCAGGGATACGCTCTTTGGAGTGGAGCATTGAGGTAACCTGCTTACGGCTAACATCAGGATTCCTAAAATCAAAAGCTTTGATAATATCACTATCGCTGGCACTGGCAAAGCGGCCAGCTCCAAAGTTTTCGTTTACATGATAATCAATGATTTTTCCGTTAGTGGGGTTGCCAATTCTGGTATAAAACGAATCGCTCAGCTCGGGACGAAACCATTTGTTAGCAACATCCCACACCATTTTGCTAAACTTGTTGCCCGTTTCTACATACTGATTGATGCCAGCGGCCACATGGTTTTGCAGATCCACGTCCCAGCTCCAGTCTTCCAGCTTGCTATCGGTATATGATACCAGCGATTGCTTTTTGGTTTTTTCGTCAATCTCTTTTTTGAAGAAACCAACACCACTGGCATAAATCATATCCCTGATACTGACTAGCTGGGCAGGCACTTGGTTATTGCCTACAATCATGGCTTTCATCATGTTAGGCATATTGTCCTGAAGTCCCCATTTGATGTGATCAGTAGAAGCTCCGCCACTCAAAAGACCGTCCCGATATCCAAAGGCAGCATCTCGTGAGGTCAGCTGTAGCACAGCAGAATCTAACACAAACAGCGATTCTGAAATTTTTTGTACTTTCATATTTTAGCTTAATTGTAGAACTTAATTATTTGCTTTAGGCTATAGGCAGTAAGCTTTAGGCTTTCAGTCGAAATCCGAAGTCCGAAAGCTTATGGCTTATAGCTTACAGCTTAAAGCTACACAGAGTGATCAATCAACAATCCATTATACTCCACCATCAAATCAATCAAGATTTCAAAGGTTCGGTTGGTCTCATGATCCACCAGTAATAGTACATGGTTTGTATTGACGCTACCACGGTATTTACCTTTACTAGCTACGTTTCTGAAATTCTTCGACACACTGGCTTTGAAACCTATTGAGCCGTCGGTTTTACGATACTTTACTGAAAACTGGTGAACTTCGTCGCCACGAGTATCTTGGTGTATTTCGGCAAAAACAGCCCTGCGTTTTATTACTCTTTTAATGCTCATGTTTTTTTGCTTTAGGCAGTATCCGATAGGCTGTAAGCTTTCAGTCATCGGATGTACGATTTATGTTGCCATTTTTAAAAAAGCTTATAGCCTAAAGCCTACCGCTTACAGCCTTAGAACAAAGATTATACACGCAAGACATTTCCGACAGGACTTATTTTAATTGATTTTTTACCAGCAGGGCTGTTCCAACTAATGCACCGATACGCCAAGCCCAATTCTCGAGTTTGCTTTTAGTAAGCTTTGTATCGATGAGCGTTAATTCCTGTTTTAAGTTGTTTTGGCTTTGGATATAGTTCAGCTGATCAACCAAACAGTTTTGGGCTTGCGCATTTAGTCTAGTGTAATTGTTTTTCCAATGAAGTAGCTCAAGGTTCAACGCTTTGTTTTTGTCTTTGACAAAACTAAATCTAGTCAGGCTATCCAAAATGGCTGGAGCATTGTTGAACAATGTTTTAATTACCAGAGTGCTGTCGGAGCTGGAGGTAATTGTTGATTGCCCGAGCAGCTTCGAGCTTAGACAAACGAGCGTTAGCCCTAAGAGAATCGCTTTCATGTTGAGTATGGATTACGTTACTCAATGAATCAATAATCGTTTGTTGGGAGTTGAGTATTTCTTGAAACCGTAGTGAATCAAGTGTTCTTTGTGTAGTAGTGGCCAACGAAAACAGCTCTTTGTTCTCTTTTTGCTCGATGCCAAAAGGCTTTAGAATAGCCCAAACCAACACCGATACAATAATCGACACCAGTACTTCCTGCAGAATCATTTTGTAATTAATAGCAAAGCCACTGCCAATAAAACCCCAAACTAATTTTAACCAATTCATTGCTTTTTTTGATTCAAATTTGGGGAGAAGTTGGGATGTGAGGAAGGACAAAAAAAAACCAGCCTTGTTGGGGCTGGTTTGGAAGTATCTAATTTAAAATCATCCTATCTCCAAGAATAAAAAGCTCTGTATTATTAGAAGGAAAATATTTATCACCTTCTTTCCAATCAATAACTTCGATACAAACTACCAATTGAGGATAACCATCAAGAAGCTTCCAACCACAATAAGTAAATAACCAATCAGCTACTTTTAAATCTTTAGCAAATCCATCATTTTTATACCATTTAGGGAAGCCCCCTTCTGTAGCCGTTATTATGGCAGTTTTCATCATAGTTTTTTAAAAACTAAGATAGAAAAGTTTAAAGAATATTCAAACTTTTTTAAAGAATCAACTACGTTAAATCTACTACATTAGCAGAAGGTGCGTCTCTCTTAACTAAAGTGATAGCATGCTCTCTATTATAAGAGGTTGTATATCCTTCACTACTTCTAGCAATAATCTCATTGTTATTAGCCTTCATATTAAATCTATAATTTGAAGGGTTATCAACTCTGATATAGGTAGAATCGTAAGGAGCATTAGCTTTCACTGAAGCAACACCATTTACACAACCTTGCTTTGTAGCATAAGCTTCACTAGAGAGAATTTGTTCTCCATTGCTAGCCATGAATCTAAAATAGTAATAATTATTTACTGAACTTCTGAAAATCTGAAATTTTGACATTTGTAAACTGGGTTAGTTTTGAGAATTGGAATAGTAACTCCAAATAAATCCCAAAAAGATGAAACAATTAAATTGAAAATGTAAAGCCTTACAAAAAACTAACCTTTCGGTGGATATGGATCGTGTCCATGGCTATCTCTAGACTGAATCTTACCGTCTTTACCATGAATGATTAACTCAGACCCTTGATTTTTCGAAATAGTACGAGCAATTTGTACAGCTTCTTTTTTTGTTTCGGTAATTTTTGTGATGCGTTCCGAATTTGCACCTTTGACTCCCCATCCATCATTATGAGGAACCACATGCTGATTTTTTTTTGACATTGCGTCTCGTTTAAATTTTAAATTGTTTAAAAAAAGATTTAAAGATGAGCTCTAGCCATAAATTTTACTTCGGAACATATTGTGTTAAAACCAACTCTTAGTTTACCTTTGTAAAAATTATTAGCAAGATAGCACTTGGGGTCGACTATTCCCTTTGCATCTTTTTGCTGATTACTTCCCAAAAATGCTCTTCTGGTGGAACGGTGAGGGCATTTTTTTTGCTTAGTCTATTTTAGGTGATTAAAAAGGTTATCATATCAATTAAATATATTATCTAAATTCTTGCACTAACTCTCGCTGCTGTTTTAATATCTAGGATTTTAACACCTAAAGATTGTAAACTCTGTCGCATTTCATTAAAAATAGGCTTACTTTTGCTAGAATCAGATATAGTAAGTATTGCTGTGAAAGGTATTCCAATAGGTGGAATACGTTCTCCCTCTCTTTCTAAATAATCAACTTCTAGTCGCCAATTTATACTTGGTCCTACTCCTTTAACAAACTCCTTTTCATATACTTTGACAGGACTCCACTTAAAAGAATGAGAAATCTGATTTTTTTCAGTTAAAATACTTTCGACCGAATGATTCGGTATATATATAGGGTCTAGTCTTCCTTTATAACCTCCATTATTCTGCAGTTGTCTTAAATGACCATCTATATTTACACGTACAAATTCTGCTCCATAACGGTAATCAAATGGAGGAGTACTAACAATGGTTAATCTTGCCTTACCTATACACTTTCCATTTTTCACTAAAGAAGGAGGCCATGAAAAGTCAAATGTCATTTTTTTACCATGAATTAATCTCGTAGCAAAAACTAATGTAATTTCATTTTCACTCCCATTTAAAATTTCTTCCGAACTACTAGGTATTCCGAAACCAACAAGAAATTTTGCGACCTCTGAAAATTTGGAATCATTTAGAACATCGGGTAAAGTTGCACTGTGAATAGACATTCCTATTAAAGTTTCTCTTGACACTTGCCCTTCAATAGTATGATCCAAAGATGCTAATACCTTGGCTACATTTGGAGCAGCATAACTTGTTCCACAACCTTCTATTATTTTTCCATTTGAATCCAAAGATTTCAATCCTGTATTTGTTGAACTTCCTGCACCTCCAATATGAGCTAAATCTGGCTTTAATCCAACTCTTATTCCAGGGCCTCTACAAGTATAGTTACTTGGAGCAAATGGTACTACCCCTTTCAAATTAGGAGGATTTAATGCAGCAACGCTCAAATTCCTAGAACTCTCTGCAGGAGTTTTAATAATATCATTTTTTGAGGCTGCTAGTATACTTAACGCATCAATTGGATCATTTGGCCATTCTTTTCTAAAATCATTAGGATCAGTATTTCCAGCAGAAATAATAAAAATCACATCATTTTCTTCTGAAATTTTATCAAGCATCTTGGCAGCAGAGCTATAACCCTCACTTGTTACATGCTCTTCTATATTTAAACTAAAATTAAAAACTCTAACTCCTGTTTTTTCTTTTAAATCTTTAACGGCTAATTCAAGTTCTCTAAAAAATTGTAAAGGTTGTGAATAATAATTTTCGAATGAGGAAGGAATTGGAAGAAGATCAAGGTCAATTATATTACATCCGTCAATTTCTTTGCAAATTTGTTTCCCATTTAATGATTGACCTGAAAGTAATAATCCTCCAATAAATGTTCCATGCTCCTCATCTTTATCAGATTTGCTTAGTAATCCCCATCTTTCAATGATCCAATTATTTAATAAATCAGAAACTCCTCCATCAACAATACATACTTTTGGATATGAATTTAAAGAGTTCTTCTGCGGTTGAGAATATTCCTCAACTATATTAGAATTAGAATCGCTTTTACTTTCGTTTTTTGATATTACAGGAGGCAGTAATATTTTCTTAACAAGGGGGTGCTTATCAAGAAAATTTAATAGTGCATAATGTTTATTTTCATCTAAAACAATCTGTTTAATTAAACTTTCTTTTTTTGCAGATGATGATGTAGGTGAAATTTGAATATTCGGTTTAGAACTGCTCTCTTCCAAACGAATTCCCATAATAGCATCTTTATTACCAATACCAGCAATTGTTGTTGCAACAAGACCATTACCAATTTGCGTTAACCCTTCAATAAAGCTTTTAAAAAGTCTAAATTTGTACTCTGGTAAAATATCCCATTGATTTCTTGGCGGTAATATTTCAAATAATTCAATAATGTAAGCTCCTCCAGTTTGAGGCTTACTAATCCATTCAATCCCTTCAGTAACAGAAAATTTTCTTTTGTCTGATTTTGAATAGGAGCTTATATCGTCAATTGATCCTACAGCACTTCTAATTGATGTTGGATTTGCTTCTGTTTTTCCATCTTTATTTATTTTCCATCTAGTTTCATTTTCAGCACTTCTAATCTTTTCAGTTATTTTTCCTATACTGTTAGGTGTTAGTTCTATATAAAGCTCCCCTAAGTCTCCACCTCCAACAATTGGTGCGATATCATTTGAAAAAATTTTTGTTGGGCGATGTGATTTTGCCAATGCAGATTGTTTTAATCTGAGTTTAACAAATTGAACATCAGAAAAATCAAAGTCAGTTTTTTTCTCATTCAATAAACTTAATTGCTTAATTAGTTTATTTTTATGATTAATAAATTCATCATCTCTATTTTCATAGAAATCTTTTTTAGAACCACCTCCTTGACGTTCCCAAAAATCAACAAAATCATGAGAATTCACTACTACTTGAATAGGGCTTTTTTGCATAGTTGTATATTTTTATAGTCTTTTACTTTTTGAAACATGCTTACTTAAGGCAGATGGATTTTTGTTTAATAATGTAGCAATTTCTCTTTGTTTAAAATTAATAGTAGTCTCGTTCAATAATGAATTTATTAAATCTTCATCATTTGAGCTAGCTAAAATATTTCTTTTTTTTAGATTAACACGTCCTGAATTTAACATTGCAAATCTTCTTACATTATCGACTAAGGTTGCTTGCTGATTTAGTACAGATGATTTCTTTAACCATTTAGAGAGAGATTCAGCATCAGCACCCGAAGCTCCTTCTATACACCATGATAAAAACTTTAACTCATTTTCATTGAAACTTAAAGTATTAAGAAATTTATTTAGAATTGAGTACATAACTTCAAATGATGGTTTAGGTATCTCAATTTGAGCCTCAAATCTTCTCCAAATAGCTGGGTCAAGAAGTGACTCATGATTTGTTATTCCAATTGTAAAACCAGTATTCTTTCTAGAGTCTAAATTTTGAAGTAAGGTATTTACTACTCTTTTAATTTCACCTACTTCTTGAGTATCATTTCTAAGTTTTGCAATTGCATCAAACTCGTCTAATAAAAGAACACATCTATATTTTGCTGCGAATGAGAATAAGTTACCGATATTTCTTGAAGTAGTCCCTAAAAAAGAAGACATTAACCCATCTAATCTCACCAAAACAACAGGTGTATTCATTTGTTTTGCAATCCATAAAGCGAGGTGAGTTTTTCCAGTTCCTGGTTCACCATAAATCAAACAAGATCTTGATGGTTGTGCGTCAATACTTTTTAATTTTTCAAAATTTAACCATTCATTTATTATTGAGTTTAAAGCAACTTTAATATTTGCATCAAAAATTGGAGGTTCGGTTGGTAATTGATCTGTAAAAATTATTTCAGCTAGTGGAGTTGAAGTCTCCTTATCCACAGGCAAAGGTGTTTTATGAGTTAATTCTTCTCCTTCAAATCTAATTAATGACTTTTGTATTTTACTTGGAGACATATCAACTAACTTATCTACTTGTTTTAATAAATTGTCAATTATTTTCACCTCTTTATCTTTTCCATCTTTATCTAAGGCTTGTTTCAATCGGTTTACTTGATGTAAAACAGCCTCTGACGGGTTGGATAATGCTGATCTACATAAGGCTTGTATAATATTAAAGTGATCCATGTTTTTTGGCGATTAAAAATATTTTGTGACGGCTTATTTTATATTGCAAATATTGCATTTTAATTCCAATAATTAAAATTAATTTCCATTTTTTAAAAAATATTTCCATTTTTATAGTATAAATTTCCATTTATACATTTTACTAAAAAATCAAAATCAATCTTATTGCCTGAATCTCAACCACTTATAATATTATCAAATTCTATAATATATAAGTATTAGTATTGATATTTTCTTTATTGAAGTATGATAATGGTTTTGGTAGGTGTTACTTTAATCTGATAGGTTAAAGTTTCCTGTTTACTTAATAATCGGCTATGGATTACTTCGCTTTCGGTATCAATGATTTTTAGGCCTTCAAAGTAATCTCGTACTAATTGCTGGCAATAGGCCTTCTGGGCTTCTCTTTCTGCTTCGCCTGGTCTTTTGGGTAAAATCATAACATTACAAAGCGTTTCAATTGTTTATCGTACTGGGCGATTAGCTTGCCGTTGTAGCCTACTTCGTAGATATAGGCATTATCAAAAGGGTCTTTGAAGCCGTTTACTAATTTGGCTGCTGCTTGTAGACGTAGCGAGCTTACTTTCCCGAAAACGATAATATCTGAGCTTCCTTTGATGGGCAACCAAACGCCATTCGGTAGAATGTACTTTAGTTTCCATTTTACTAATACTGTGGTTGTTTGCTGTTGCATGATTTCAAAAAGTTTGATGTTGTTAAAAAGGTATTGAATTTCTGTACGTATTCGCTGTTAGTTTTTACCGAAAGTTTGCGGTAGTAATACTGTGCTAACTGGGTAATGTCTTTGATTTTCTGGGCTTGTCCTCTTGGCACAGCTCCACTGCTTGAGTATTGAATCATCATGAGTTTAGCACGTTCTAGCTCACGTTCAAACTCAATTTCTTTCAATGATTTTTCGGCTTTGCGTTCCCAAATTTTCACAACTAAAAAGCCTTGTTTTTGGGCTGTGCCGTATTCTTTGGCAAAATATTGTAATGGGAAATAGGCCTCACGGTCGAGCTTAGCATCGAATGCCTGTTTCTTTTCTGCCCAGTACTGCATTCTCATGTTGTAAATCTGCCAATAATCAAAGCCATACTGCCCCGTAAAATCGCTAAAAATGTCTTTTCTAATAACTTGTTTGATTTCGCTCTCAATCTTCGTCACAAAGCGTTTATTTGGGTAAAATAGCTCTTTGGCAAAGTTCCAGAAGTTCTGGACGATTAAGCCCTTTTCAACGTCTGAAATGCCTTTGGGCTGGCTCACAGGTGCTTTGGCGTATCTTAGTTTATTCAAATTGCCTTTTCGGTAGGCCTCAAAGCGTTCGTCGGAGCTGTAAGATTTTGGGTTTTCAATATTTTCGCCCGCAGGATGGCCAGCCCCAGGATCGCCTGCCGCCCCCTTGTTTTTTTCATGGTTATTTTCTTGGTTTAGTGGGGAGGTTTGGGCTATTTCTTGCTTTTCTTGGCCAATTTCTTGGTGTCTTTCGTGGGGTAGGTTATCAACATCTTCCGCTTTATCTGTATTGTTTAAATTTTCTTTTTGGTTATTTAAGTGTGGCAAAGTTTGTAAAAGGGAAGGGTCGGTGGTTTTCAAAACGATGGTCGGTTTTTCGCTGTGGCTTTTAATGATGGGTTTGAATTCCGAAATTCCGAGTAAAAACCAGAGATTTAAACGGATTTTATAGCCGTTATTTTTACCGTTTGTATAAGCTTCTTCTACTTCAATAATGCCATAAGTACTTAGTCTGGCAAGGTGATCTTGCACGGCTCTACGGCTACAATTACAAAGATTGGCCAAATCCCAGCGAGTGATGTCTAACACAGGCACACGGTCGGAATCTGCCCAAATGGGCGAGTTCATCATGTTCCAAAATTCCTTTAAGTACAAAGCCGTAATGGCTTTTACTTTCGAGAGGTGAGGCTCTCTTAACATCGTCGCTTTGGTGACTTCCTGCTGTTCGTTGTGTTCCCGAGCAAAGGCATGATAACGCTCTATTACTTTTCCAAATTGATGATTAAAGGTTTTTTCAATTCTCATGGTTAAAATTAGACAATTTACGTCCTGCCCTTTGCCAGTCCTAAAACCTGCCAAGGGTACAAATAAAATGGTTTGGTAGTAGTGGTTACACGTTGGCCATGTCAAGGCCTTTTTGTGCTTCCACTACGCTATTTCCCGCTGTGCTTGTTGTGGATTCGAACCACAGATAAACCAACATTACAAGCTAATTCATTGAACGATTAAACATATACGCAGGCTGACAAATGAAAGTACTGCCCTCTCAGCGAGAGGGCTACTTCATCAAAATCAAACCTATTCATCTATGGGCAGATGCTACAGGAATCGAACCTGTATATTCCCTTGATCACACCTAAAAATCAAAGGAACGCCTTACCTGTTAGACCAAGCATCTGTAGAATGTGCGTCCGTAAAACAAACACCCATTGCTGCATCCTAACCTATTTAACAATAATCTTGCACTTATTTGGCCGATGTCCCGTGAGGGCAGCTTGGCTCTTAAATTTCCTTCCACAGCCACTACACTCAAAGCTATCTGCTGTGATAATTTCGGGGCTAACGTTGCCCAGTTCTTGCTTTAAAAACTCAAATACATTGATACCTTTCAGCCTGCAAGTTCGTGATAAACGCTCCATTTGAAAGGACACTTTCGTAAAGTCTGAAAGCTGGCTAATTTCCATGGCAAGGCCTTCATACAACATCTTTTTTAAGTCTTCGTTGTTTGCCATTGGTGTTATTCTTTATTGGGTGAATTGCCAACAATTCTTAAAGCACCATAAAGCAAAATGAACCATAGGGCGATAATAATCAGGCGAAAATGTTCCTTCACAAAGGCTTGTATCAATTCCATTGATTGGGTGGTTTACGGTTTCTGTAATAAAAACAAGCAAGGATAGCCCCCAGCAATAACCCTGTATAAATATGGATATCCTGCATTAGTTTTCGCCTCCTTCCTTACCAATCAGCACATCCCGAACCCATTCAGATTTAACCAACAATTCACCAAAAAAGGCTACCGACATAAAGCCAATGAACATGGCAAGCCCAAACTGAAAGATGGCATCTTCCGTTAAGTTTTTAATAAAGTCTATCATTTTATTGAATGATGAATTGTGAGTGATGAGTTGTGAATTTAAAATACTACAACATCATCGTTTTATTTACACAGATGCTAAACTAGGATTGGGAATTTGGTTTTCGTCAAAGTCCTCGTGTCTGAAACCTAAGTGATTTACTAGGCAAGTTCTAACCCAAGAGGGTACTTCTAGCAAATTGATAGCCTCAATTTCATGTTTTTTGATACCCTCACGCTCTTTGCGGAGCAAGTATTTAAAATTGTCAATCATACCTTCACGGGCAAGGTCAGCCTCGAAAAGGTGATATTTTTTAGTATCCTGTTTTTTCCAAAAATCACAGTAACTATTTAGTGTTTGAGTGGTGGCAATAGTATCCATTTAGCTAAATTATATACCGTTAACTAAAATATGTTTGACATTTGTAAAATATTCTGTAATATTTACAGAATATTTTGCTGTCTTTTACAATGCAATATTATACTAAATAATTTATTATATCAACTATTTAGTATAATATTTATACTAAAATGCACAATAAAAATATAACAAACTAATTATCAATATTTTACAATTAATACTATTTAATATAAAGGAAAAACTATTTAGTAAAATCAAAAACTTCAATTAATATAAATTTGAAATCGTTAAAAAAATCAAGCAAAAAAGAAAATGGAGACAACAATTGCTCAACGATTTGAGGCTGTTATTAAAGCTTTAAAAATGAATAACAATTCTTTTGCTAAAAGTATAAATGTAAGTTCTACTGCCATAATTCGGGTCACAAATGGAGATAATGATCCTGGCTTTAAAATGCTTAATAGCACTTTAGATAATTATCCAAATATTAATCCTGATTGGTTATTAAGAGGCGAAGGTGAAATGTTCAAAACAGAACAATCAATAAGTCCTGATACTAAACTTTGGGAGAAAGTCATAGATAGATATGAAAAAACAATAGAAGATTTAAGATATACCATATCTTTGCAACGCCAACTAATGGGAAAGCTTAGTCCTGTCCCTATGAGACCAAGTGCTGGGAAAGTAATTACATTTTTCCCAAACTATGAAGGCAAAAAAATTATGGCTGCAGAAGCCTAATTTTTTTATCCTTACGAGGTGGCACTTAAGGTGGCAGGAGGTTAGCGAAAGAGCTAACTAGGTCAAAATAAACATTGTATAATAGGAGGGTGTGAGTTCCATACTCTCCACTTAAAAGACCAATAACGCCATTGGCTTCCAATGGCGTTATTTTATGTCTAAACTTAATATGTTTAAGTCTTTCATCAGTACAAAGTTTTTGAATAATCTGTAGATTATCATTTTGTGACAATTAAATAAGTCTTAAATCGTTCCTTTAAAACATCATAGATTAGCCCATCATCATTATATTGATAAACTGTTATGTTTATCAATTACAACATTTTTCATTTTCGATGATATTGCAGAATACGCAGTCATTAAGCCTAACCAAATTTTAAAAAGTTAACCTTAGTGTATTTCAACTTACAAATTTTTTATTTGTAGTAACCCTTTTTAATAATTAGCAAAAGCATAATGGACAAACCAACAATCGAAATTTTAAAGAATAACAGGGACGCTATCATAAATATATGGGTAGCAAAGCAAAAAGAGGAAGAAGCATATTTTAATGTAGATAATCAGCTTAAAGATTCTAAAGAACTTGTAGACTCATTCTTGGGTGCATTGAATACTACTGCCCTTGAGGATAAAAATGCTAACGGGTTGGATATAGTAAACGAAGTGCTTATGGGCATTTCTGTTTCTCGTGCCAAGCAAGGTTACACCTATAGAGAAACTGGCTTTTACCTTTTTACCTTCAAAGAAGCCCTCTTAGAAGTACTGTACAACAACGTTAATGATGCTGCAAAACTTTACGCTGATAGCCTTAAAATTAGTAAGATTGTTGATAACATGAGTGTGTTAACTTTTGAAAGTTTTATAAAAGGTCGTGAAGATATAATATCAAGACAAACTGATGAAATAACCGAGATTTCTACGCCTGTTATCAAGGTTTGGGACGGAATTGTTGCCCTACCAATTATCGGAACGCTTGATAGCGCAAGGACACAAGTTGTAATGGAAAGTCTTTTACAACAAATTGTTGAAACAGGCAGTACTATCGCTATTCTTGATATTTCTGGTGTTCCAGCAGTTGATACACTTGTGGCACAACACCTTATAAAAACCGTGAGTGCTACACGTCTTTTAGGGGCAGAATGCATCATTAGTGGGATCAGACCTGAGATTGCCCAAATAGTAGTACATTTGGGGATAGACCTTTCTGGTATTATTACCAAATCAACACTTGCCAGTGCGCTAAAAACAGCGTTCAATATGCTGCAAATTCAAGTTATCAAAAAGAAATAATTAGCGAGTATAAACATTATGGAGAGAATTCCTATTTTAAAAATGGGTGATTTTTTGTTGGTAACGATACAGGTAGACTTGTATGACCAACTGGCAGAGAATCTGGAGACAGACCTTGTAAATTCAGTTAAGAAATACGAATCAAAAGGTGTATTAATAGATATTTCTTCCGTTTCTATTATAGACTCCTTCATGGGGAGAATATTAGGAAATATCGGTATGATGTCTAAAATTATGGGAGCAGAATCAGTTATCGTAGGGATGCAGCCTGCGGTTGCTATTACTTTGGTTGAATTGGGATTAACCCTAACTGGGGTATCAACGGCACTTAATGTAGAAAAAGGAATGGATTTATTGCGTTCTAAGATAGAATTAAGTGACAACCAAAGCGATTATGATGACTACGACGACGATACTGAATAAAGAAGAATTTGTTGTTGTCCGAGATCTGGATGTAATACCTTTTCGCAATAAGGTAAAAGATGCGGCAGTGAAGATTGGTATGGGTATTTTAAATCAAACTAAGTTGATAACTGCTGCAAGCGAACTTGCACGTAACCTCTTGAAATATGGCGGTGGTGGTATGGTAAGTATAGAGTCTGTTAATAATGGTAGAGAAAACGGTATTCGTTTAGTCTTTAGCGATAAAGGCCCTGGTATAGCTGATATTGATTTGGCGATGAGAGATGGTTATAGCAGTGGTAAGAGTCTGGGATTAGGTCTTCCGGGAACAAAAAGGCTAGTGAATGAATTCAATATACAATCTGCGGTCGGGAAAGGCACGATGGTTACAATAATTAAGTGGAAGAATGGATAATACGTTTTACAGTTATAGGGTCGAGGATAAAAGCTATGTGTCTTTTGTGAAACGTGAAATACATAACCTTTGCGTTGCTACAGGTTTTAGCTCGCAGAAAACGGGTGAAATAGATATAATAGTTTCTGAGCTTTCTTCAAACCTTGTAAAGTTTGTAGGAGAAGGAGAGTTTTTATACCGCACAAGTACTGATATTAAAGGGGATTTCTTTGAGCTTTACTGCTTAGACAAAGGGCGAGGCATCAGCAACCTTGTACAAATGATGAAGGATGGAGCCTCTACCTCACAAACGCTTGGTCAAGGGTTAGGTGCTATTGAACGATTAAGCTCTGAATCATCGGTTTATACACTAAAGGACTGGGGAACTATTGTCTATTGTAAAGTTTATAAAAAAACACAAAGTACGTTTGTTAGTGAAGAGAATATCAAGTTGGGTGGAGTGAAGGTAAATATGCCGGGCGAAACCAATTGTGGTGATGGATATGCTGTTAAACATGTAAATGACGGAGTTTTTTTCTTTTTAGGGGATGGGCTGGGTCATGGCAATCATGCCCATGAAGCAGTAAGTACAGCGATTACTGCCTTTAAAGCCTGTCGTGAAAAAAGTCCTGTTGCTACCCTGCAATATATTCACCAAGAGGTGAAAAAAACGAGAGGACTGGTGGCTACAATTGCTCATCTTGATTTTAAAGCACAAAAATGGTTTCTATGTGGCGTTGGTAATATAGCTACCTCTATATATAATGGTTTGGAGGGAAAAAACTACACGCCTTATAACGGCATCGTAGGTCTTAATATTCCGCGTACCTTAACAGATTCTGTTGTTGAATTAAATAAATACCAAACCCTTATTATGCATTCTGATGGCTTGAGGGGGCGGTGGAGCCTGAACAGTTTGCCAGGGGTTTTAAAGCATCCTCCAGAAATTATAGCTGGAGCATTATATAAAGATCATGCTCGTGGCACAGATGATATGTCTGTATTGGTTGCCAAAGTAAATATATAAGATATGAAAGAGATTATTCGCATTAGCTTAGATAACGAAATGGACCTGATATTGGCTCACAAACGTAGTATAAAGCTAGCTGAATTGTGTAGCCTTTTGGCTTCCTCTCAAACACGTTTTGCTACTGCGGTATCGGAAATTGCTCGATGTGCCATTGCCAGCGGACAGGAATCATATCTTATTTTAGGAATAGACTCATTGAATGGAGGAAAAAAAGAAATTGTAGCGGTATTATATGACAAGGTAGATTTAGCAGGATGTAACCCAGAAGCTTTTTTTTATGCCAAAAAGGTATTGAAGGATGTTTCCGCACATTGTGAAGATGATATTTATACCATTACATTGAGAGCTAAAGTACCCTATTCTGGACTTTTGTCTGAAAAGTGGGTTAATTCTTTTGTAGACTATTTTAGACAAGAACCTCCTATATCACCTTATGATGAAATCAGGAAAAAAAACATACAGTTAATTGAGTTGGCAGATAGGCTTAGCGAAAGTGAAAATGATTACAGACAGCTAACTGATACCTTGCCATTTATTGTTTTTTCCGTATCAAAATCAGAGAAAGTATTTGTCGCCAATAAAAATGCTGAAAATATTTTAGGGAGTAACTTTAAAGAGTTTTCTGCCGCTACTATACAGCAGATAATACACGCTCAGGATACAGAACAGGTTATTAAAGCATGGAACAGTGCCAAGAAAAAGCAAACTGTGCAAACTGTTCAAGCGCGTGTCATCTCTACAAAAGAACCAATATGGTACCAGATTTCACTAGTGCCACATAATGATGAGCGTACAGCAGGCTGGATTATCAGCATGGTAAATATTCATGCTCAAAAGCTTGTTGAAGAAACCCTGAAAGATAATAATGAATTAAAGGAAGCTAAGGAAAAACTGAGGCAATCTAATGACGAACTCCAGAAAAAAAATAAGGAACTAGAACAATTTGCTTACATAGCAAGTCATGATTTGCAAGAGCCACTCCGAAAAATCAGGAATTTTATTTCACTTGCCCAGCATAATCGTTCGGATATTGATAAGCAAAACCTGTACTATTCCAAAATCAATGCTTCTGCTGAGCGAATGTCTCAATTAATAATCGATGTTTTAAGTTATTCTAAACTTGCAGTAACATCTGATACGTTTGAATTTACTGACCTAAATTCGGTACTCTCAGATGTAATTAATGATTTCGAGTTTTTATTAAGTGAAAAAAAGGCAGTACTAACTGTTGAACCTATGCCGTCGGTACTTGGTAAGCCTGTGCAATTGGGTCAGCTCTTTTACAACTTAATCAGTAATTCACTGAAATTCTCTGAAGAAACACCAGTAATACATATATCACATCAGGTTATCAATGACAATGGAATTGCTTTGAATAAAATTGTCGTAAGCGATAATGGAATTGGTATAGAGCCACATCATGTAGATAAACTTTTCACTATTTTCAAAAGGTTGCATCCACAAAGCGCATATCCAGGCACAGGTATTGGGCTCGCATTATGCAAAAAAATTGTTGAAAATCATGGTGGAAGAATTGAAATTGACAGTAATAGTAATGGTGGTACTGATGTAATTGTATACCTTCCATACACAGCAGCGTAGAAAAGCATACTAGCATGACACTATAAACGAAGCCGTTGTATAATTTCTGTACAGCGGTTTTTTATTAATTTTATTGTGCTACTCAAAAAAAATGCTCATTTTTGTTTTCATTGTTTAACAATTTCAATGGAAAGGATTTGTATTATTATTGCCATCAAGACAAGTAGTTGATAATCAGCAAAGTTTTATCGTAGTGTTTGTCTTTGAAAAGAGTCAAAATATACTTTAATAGTAAGCATAGTCCACCTATTATGTTTGATTACAAATCATTCGCGCTATTATTAATATATGAATCTTAGAAAAATATATTGGCTAATGCAAATCTCAAGTTGGGTACTCATTGCCATGATGGCTTTGAAATACACCATTTTAGAGGAAGCTAGCTTTACCCTTTCATTTGAATATTTCATCTCGGTATTTGTGTATGGTCTTTTTACCACACATACTTACAAACTAGTTGTTGATAAATACCAAGTAGATGAAGCTCCTGTACAAACTTTTCTATTGTTTCCATTAATAGGCAATATCGTTATAGGTTTCTTGTTTTTTATTTTAGATGTTCAGTTCACATCAGCTGATGTGATGAAAAATGAATACAAAAACTTTGGTGATTATTTTGGGTTATTCGTAGATGACATTTGGGTGACAACGCCTTGGTTTTTTTTCTTTCATATCCTTCGGTATGTAACACAGAAACAGACCATGAGTGAGAAGATGATTTCGATGGAAAAAATGTTAATAAAATCGGAATTAGAGGCTTTGAAAACCCAACTGCACCCTCATTTTTTTTTTAATGCTTTAAATAGCATCAAAGCGTTAATGGTGATAGACCATCATGAGGCTCGTGAAGCAGTAGACCAACTTTCAGATTTATTACGTTTATCTCTTAATATTGGGAGCTCGCAATTGGTAAGGGTTGACGAGGAAATAAAGCTAACTAAAGCCTATTTGTTTTTAGAAAAAATAAGGTTTGATAAAAGACTTAAGTATCAATTTGAGGTAGATGATAAGTTAATCCATAAGATGATTATTCCTATTTCATTAAGTACGCTTATCGAAAATGCTATCAAACATGGTATTGCAAAAAATAAAAATGGAGGAGAAATTACTATTCAAATTTATGAAGAAAGGGATAGATTACTGATAAAAGTAAGTAATACAGGAAGTTTTATTGCGAATGAAACCAAACGAACTGATGGTGGTATTGGACTAACGAATCTGAAAAAAAGACTAGAATTACAATACGGAGGTGAAGGCTCATTGCATATTGAAGAGGTAAATGGAAATGTAGTTTCAACGATTTTAATTCCAATGTCTAAAACGAATTTGTCTTAATCCTACAATGGTCAGGACTAAATATTTTATTTTCACTCAAGAAGCACTTAAATTGCATTATACTCAACAAATTTTAAATAAATATGAAAAAACTACTATTGTTACTGTCATTTTGTAGCCTTTCGTGCTTTATACAGGCCCAGAAACTGACAGTTGCCCAATTGGATTCTATTTTCGTTCGTGAAAACTATGTTAAAACTCAGTACGAAATAGAAATGCGAGATGGCGTAAAGCTTTTTACGAATGTCTATACTCCCAAAGATGCTTCTTCCAATAATCAATATCCTATTTTATTGGCAAGAACTTGTTATTCTGTGGGACCATACGGAAAAAATGATTATCCATCAGTGTTGTCTTATTCCAAATATTTGATGCGTGAAAAATTCATTTTCGTTAACCAAGATGTTCGTGGACGCTGGATGTCTGAGGGGAACTGGACTAACATGACACCCCATATCTCTAACAAGAACACTAAGAAAGATATTGATGAAGCCTCTGACACTTATGACACAATAGACTGGCTCGTGAAAAACCTACCCGGTAATAATGGAAAGGTGGGGCAGTATGGTATTTCATATCCTGGTTTTTATACTATTGCTGGGGCTTTATGTGGGCATCCAGCCTTAAAAGCATCTTCTCCGCAAGCACCCGTATCTGATTTCTTTTTTGATGATTTCCATCACAATGGAGCATTCACGATGGGCTATGGTTTGACTTTCCCAGTTTTTGGTTTGCAACATCCTAAACCAACAGATAAATCTTGGTATGATGAGCAGTTTCCGAAGATAAAAACATTGGATGGTTTTGAATGGTACAAAACAATGTCTCCACTCAAAAACCTTGGAGAAAACTATACTAATAATTTCTTTTGGCAGGAACACGTAGAACACCCTAATTACGATGAATTCTGGCAGAAAAGAAGTATAGTGCCGCATTTAAAAAACATTAAAAATGCGCCTGCCATTATGGTAGTAGGCGGTTGGTTTGATGCCGAGGATTTGTATGGACCATTAACAGTTTATAAAACCGTTGAGAAAAACAATCCTAATATTTATAATTCTATCGTAATGGGGCCATTCGGTCATGGCGATTGGGCTCGTGAACGTGGTCACCATTTTCACTCGAATGTTTATTTTGGAGACAGTATCTCAACATACTATCAGCGAAATATTGAGCTTAAATTTTTCAAGCATTTTTTGAAAGATGCGGGGGATGGAAAGGCAGGTTTAGCTGAAGCAACACTATTTGATACAGGTAAAAAGGAGTGGAGAGAATTTGCAGAATATCCTGTTAAGAACGCTCAGAAAATAGATTTCTACTTGAGTCCTAATGGTAAAATTACTACTGGTACTGAGGCTAAAGGATTTGCAGAGTTTATCTCTGACCCTTCAAAGCCTGTACCTTATACAGAAGACCCTAAACAAATTTTAGGATTTAGTCCAAGAAACTACATGAGCGAAGACCAACGTTTTGCAGGACGCAGAACGGATGTATTGACATTTGAGACAGATGTTTTAACAGAAGATATTACTTTAGGCGGTGAGATGATGGCTAATCTTAAAATTTCAACAACAGGTACGGATGCTGATTGGTTCGTAAAATTAGTAGACGTATATCCCGGAGATGAACCCAATAGCCCATATACACCAACCAATATTACATTGGGAGGTTATCAGCAAATGGTAAGAAGTGAAATCATGCGTTCACGTTTTAGGAATTCATTTAGCAAACCAGAACCTTTGGTAGCCAATAAAATCACTGATGTTAATTTCCGTTTGCAAGATGTATTACATACTTTCAAAAAAGGACATAAAATTATGATTCAGGTGCAGTCGACAGCCTTCCCGTTGTTTGATATTAATCCTCAGAAATATGTAGATAATATTTATAAAGCCAAAGAAAGCGATTTCCAAAAAGCTACACATCGCGTATATGGTAATAGTAAAATTTCGGTAGAAGTATTGAAGTAGACTTTTGGGGACTAAAGACTTTAGGATTAAGGACTTTAAGAATAAAGAAAAAGCAAAGCAGTTGTTTCTGAGGAGGCAGTCGCTTTGCTTTTTTAGTTGCTAGAATCTGCAAGAACTGAAAATAATTTAACGCCAAAATAGTTTCTATCTTAGAAAGCAACAGTGCTTTTGTATCTTTGCTAGGCACTTTTGTCAAATTTTACTCAAACTCATGTCCACAAAATTATATAGCTACTTATTTTTTTTCTTTTTATTATCCAGTTGCTCAACTCATAAAGTATCAAAGCCTTCTTCAGCTTTAAAACCAACATTTAATGTTGTTGAAGATAGTCTGAATTTAGTTGATGTTTCAAGAAAGCGTTCAGTACCAGTGGCTTTGTATATGCCTAAATCTGATAAGAAAATCAAGCATCAAAAAGTCGTAATCTTTAGTCATGGTTATTATCAAAATAGAGGAGGTTCTAATAAAGCGTATTCGTATATCACAGAAAAATTAGCGACTGAAGGCTATTTTGTCGCCAGCATTCAGCATGAATTACCTACGGACGATTTGATTCCAACGAGTGGCGTTCCACAAATTGTGAGAAGACCATTTTGGGAAAGAGGTGCTGAAAATATTCATTTTGTAATCAATGAATTGAAAAAGACAAACCCAGATTTAGATTTTAAACATACCATACTTATTGGTCATTCAAATGGGGGAGATATGTCGATATTGTTTGCTCATAAATATCCAGATTTGGTAGATAAAGTAATTTCTCTGGATAATAGAAGAATGCCTTTCCCTAGGGTAAATCATCCCAAATTATATACGCTTCGTTCAAGCGACCAAGTGGCCGACGAAGGCGTTTTACCTACATCCGAAGAACAGGTAAAATATGGTATTACTATCATCAAACTGAAAAATACCATCCATAATGATATGGACAACAATGCAAATACAGCACAACGAAAAGAAATTAATGATTATATTTTGAAGTTTTTAGAGTGATTTTTAGATTTTGTAAAGATTGTTTTAATTAGAAAGCAACATTAGATTGATACTACAACTACATAATACTTGTAACACTTATAATTTAAAATAATGGAAATATACAACGAAAACAATCGATTTATTTCAATTTTATCAGATTACGGTTTTAAAGCAACATTTGGAAATGAATCAGATACAACATTTTTAAAAAAGGCTCTTCAAGTTTTGATTGATTCGTCAATTCCAATCAAAACGATTGAATTTGTTAAAAATGAGATGATGGCGATTACAATTGATAGTAGAAGTGGAATATATGATATTGCTTGTGTTGATGAAAATAATAATCATTTTATTGTGGAAATGCAATTAAGTGAATATCCAGAATTCATTCAACGTATGAAGTTTTATGCTTTACATCGTTTCAATACAATGGTTAAAAAAGGGGCTTATAAATTTGAAAACTTATCTAAAATTTATTGCATTGGTATTTTAGCGGAAAATATTTTTCCTCAAATCAATCATTTTCACAATATTGCCGTATTAAGGAATACCCAAAATGAAATTATTGATGACCAAATGACGTTTATTACAATAGAATTGGCTAAAT
The DNA here is from genome assembly GCF_034928825.1 of Arcicella aquatica. NCBI lineage: Bacteria > Pseudomonadati > Bacteroidota > Cytophagia > Cytophagales > Flectobacillaceae > Arcicella > Arcicella aquatica. Next base: position 48,122 of record NZ_JAYFUL010000031.1, read on the forward strand.
TTACTAAGCAATTAGCTGATATTCAGACAGATTTAGATAAACTAATTTATACCATGAAGACGTTACACACTGTTACTGAAATCTCTGAATTCCCTGCATTTTGGAATGAAGAATGGCTCAAAAAAGCAATTCATGAAGTAGATTTAAGAGCTATGACAGCAGAGCAAAAGTTAGCTTATGAAATGGCTATTTCCGCAAATGCTTTAGCTGTAAAAAATGAAAATAAGAAGATAGCTGAAGCTGAAGAAAAAAAAATGACAGCTTTTGTAGAAAGCCTATTAACAAAAACCAATCATACAATTAATCAAATAGCTGACATAGCAGAAGTTTCTGTTGAATTTGTAACTAATATTCAAAAAAAGCTTTTAGAGGGTAAATAATTACTCTGGTAAAATAATATATATTTACAAAAGACCTCTGCATCATAAGCAGAGGTCTTTTTGTATATTTGTCAATAAGTATTATTGCTTCATCCAACAAACCTATCACAGCAAACATGATTAATTATAATCCCAAAGAATGGTTTACATTCATTTTTAGAATCCACAAAAGCGATACGGTACGTCAGCTAACGCCAATGATGATTAGCTTGTCGATTTATGTAGCCTTGATTGCTTTTTTAGAAATAGAAGTGTTTAAATTAAGTGATAATAGCCATATTAAAAATATCACCATTCTACATGGAATGCTAGGCTTTGTAATCTCTCTTTTATTAGTTTTCAGAACGAATACTGCTTATGAACGCTGGTGGGAAGGAAGACGCATGTGGGGAAACTTAACGAATACCTCTAGAAATCTAGCGATGAAAATCAATGCTGTTTTGCCTGTGGACGATATTGCTAACAAAACATTCTTCAAAGAGCATATCGTGGAATATGCTTTTGCTTTAAAAAGACATCTCAGAGGTCACCAGAAAGATAGCGAAGTATTTACTTCTAACATATCACTTCATCACGATTTACATAAACCCAATCATATTGCTAAATTGATGTTTGTACGTCTGAATGAACTTTATAACCAAAAAGTAATAAGTGGTACTCAACTGTTATTTTTAAATGAAGAGTTCCGAACGTTTACTGATATTTGTGGTGCTTGCGAGCGTATCAAGAGTACGCCGATTCCGTTCTCATATTCAGTTTTTATCAAGAAATTTATATTTTTTTATGTTATGTCGTTGCCTTTTGGCTATGTCTTTAGCTTGGGTTATATCGCGGTGCCAATCGTTGTTTTTGTGTTTTATGTATTGGCTAGCTTAGAATTGATTGCAGAAGAAATTGAAAATCCTTTTGGAGTAGATGATAACGATTTGCCGTTAACGATGATGTCTAAAAATATCCAAAAACATGTTGGCGAGATATTAAATTAGCCTAGTAATCCCTAGCGAGGTACTTAAGTACCTCGCTAGGGATTACTATTAGCTGGCGACTTAAGTCGCCAGCTAATAGTAATAGTAAGAATTAGTTTTAAACTATGCTCGCTTGATTAATAGCTGTTTTTTTTAACTCATCACAACGCCCTTGTAAGCCTCCTGTATGTACAGCAACGATATTAGCATTTTCAGGAAAGTATCCTTTCTGGATTAAATCATAAATACCAAACATCATCTTGCCAGTATATACTTGTTCAAGCATAATATTGGGATTCCTTTCTTCAAAGCCTTTGATGAAACTAATCAACTCAGGAGTGGTTTTGGCATAGCCGTCAAAATGGTATTGTTCATTCAATTCAAACTCTTTTTCAAAAGGCAAAAGCTTTTCAATCTGTCCTTTCAATAAACCTTTACCTTTTAGCGAAGCAAAGCCTATCGCTTTGGTATTCCCTCTTAATCCACTGATGATACCTGCAATAGTTCCGCCTGTGCCTACTGCACTACAAATATAATCGGGGTTAAGTACATCATAAATTTCATCAACCATTTCATTGACGCCCTTTATCGCCAAATCATTTGTGCCACCTTCTGGCAAAACATAAAACTTCTCGCCATACTGCCGTGTTAATCTATTCCTAAAATTATAATCGAGTCGGGTAACAAAAATTAATTCCATGCCACAATCATGAGCAAATCTTAGCGTAGCATTTGAATCAGGCGTAAGTTCGTCTCCGCGGATGATACCTACAGTTTTAAAACCAAACTCTTTACCAGCAGCGGCTGTTGCGTAAATATGGTTTGAATAGGCTCCGCCAAAGGTTAATAACTGATTAAATCCTTGTAATTTGGCCTCAATTAAATTGAATTTTAGTTTCCTCCACTTATTCCCCGTTACTTCTGGATGAATTAAATCATCTCTCTTTAAATAAAGTTTTACCTTAAATGAATCAAGTATAGGATCCTTTATTAACGCTAAAGGAGACGCGGGTAATTGAAACATGGCGGTATTTGTTTAAATTTGGTTTTTAATGCCAAATATATGCAAGAAATAGAAGACGAAGAAGAAGAATTATATCAGCATCACCGATTTGAGGTTGACAAAGGACAAAGTGTATTAAGGATTGATAAGTATCTTATGTCCCGACTACAGAATGCTTCTCGCAATAAAATTCAGGATGCTATCGAGACTGCTGCGGTAAGAGTAAACGATGCTGTAGTAAAAGCCAATTATAAAGTAAAGCCTTTAGATGTTATCACGGTTTTATTACCAGAACCACCTCGGAATACAGAAATTATCCCACAAAATATCCCTTTGGATATTGTTTATGAAGACGATGAGTTATTAGTCGTAAACAAACCAGCAGGCATGGTTGTGCATCCTGCACATGGCAACTGGGAGGGCACTTTGGTGAATGCCTTAATTTACCATTTCCAAAATTTACCTACCCACCGCAATGGCGAAATCCGCCCAGGATTGGTACACCGTATTGATAAAGATACCTCTGGTTTACTGGTAATTGCCAAAACAGATACAGCAATGACACATCTGGCAAGACAGTTTTACGACCATAGTATCGAACGTACTTATAATGCTTTGATATGGGGTGAGCCTAAAGCAGATGAAGGAACTATTACAGGGCATGTAGGTAGAAGCTTAAAAGACCGTAAAGTAATGACTGTTTTCTCAGATGGTTCAATGGGAAAAGATGCTACTACACATTATAAAGTATTGAAGAAATTACGGTATGTATCAGTGGTTCAATGTAATTTAGAGACTGGAAGAACACACCAAATCCGTGTGCATTTCAAGCATATAGGTCATCCATTGTTTAACGATGCTACTTATGGGGGAGACAGGGTATTGAGAGGAACAGTATTCTCTAAGTATGAACAGTTTGTAGCGAATTGCTTTAAAATGTGTCCGCGACAGGCATTACATGCAAAATCGCTAGGATTTATTCATCCAAAAACGGGCGAATTTTTACAATTTGATACAGAATTACCTGAAGAAATGCAACAAGTAATCCAAAAATGGGAGACTTATGTAACTAATGAATAAACAATTAATCTAACCAATTTCCAATGTCAGTCATTATCAGAAAAGGTATTCGTGAAGATGTACCCGTGATGTTCGAGCTAATCAAGGAGTTAGCACTATATGAAAAAGCCCTAGAACAAGTAACAAATACCGTTGAGCAAATGTACCTTGATGGTTTTGGTGAAAACCCTATCTTCGGGTCTATTGTGGCGGAAGTTGAAGGTGAAGTAGTTGGTCTAGCTTTGTATTATTATCGATATTCTACTTGGAAGGGCAAACGCTTGTATCTGGAAGATTTGATCGTTTCTGAAAAAATGAGAGGGAAAGGTTTAGGCGAGCAATTATTAGAAGCCACCATTCAACAAGCTAAAGACGATTCCTGTACGGGTGTAATGTGGCAAGTATTAGATTGGAACGAACCTGCCATTAATTTCTACAAGAAATTTGGAACAAAAATGGACGGCGAATGGATTAATGTTCATTTGGATTTTTGATATTGGAGACTGGAGGACTTTAGGATTGTAAGACTTAAGGACTATGAGTATGGGACTTAAGAACTATGAGACTTAAGGACTAAAGGATAGGATATAAAGATATATGTGGAGTCCTTTAGTCCTAAAGTCACTAATTTAAATCTTACAAAATCCTGTAGTCTTCAAGTTTAAAAATCCTTAATCTTAAACTCCTTTAGTCCTAAAGTCTTCAAGTCTAAAAGTCCTTAATCCTAAAGTCTTAATGGAACTGCAAAAAACCTTCAACATTTCAATAGATACTGGTGGAACTTTCACCGATTGTGTAGCATCTGATAATGATGGAAATCAATACCGCTATAAAATTCTTTCTAATAGTTCGCTGCGTGGTGAAATTATTGAACAAATCAATCTACAGACATTCAAAGTAAAGTCTTCTTGGTTTTTAAAAAGGGATATTTTAGCAGGCTATGCTTTTACATTGTTTAATCATAGCTTTCAAGCTGAAGTGGTGAGTTTTGATATTGAAAGCAATACATTGACTATCAATCAACCATTACCTGAATTATTGGGTAGTCAAGTATTAAGTTTTGCTTTAACAGCCTTTGAAGAAGCGCCTGTACTAGGAGCAAGGTTGATAACACAAACAGGCTTGAAAGAAGCATTCCCACCTATTCAAATTAGGATAGGTTCAACCAAAGGAACGAATGCCTTGTTGGAAATGAAAGGAGCGAAGACGGCTTTTTTGGTAACAAAAGGTTTTAAAGATTTATTAGTGATTGGCAATCAATCTCGTCCAGATATTTTTGCGTTGAATATTGTTCGTCCCGAACCATTATATAGTGAGGTAGTTGAAGTAAATGAACAGATTGATAAAGATGGTAATGTCCTTGAATCCATTGATGTTTCGATGCTTGAAGAACAAGCTAAACGACTTAAAGATAAAGGCATTTTGGCAATTGCAATATGCTTAAAAAATGCTTACCGCAATAATATTCATGAAAAGCAATTAAAAGAAGTTCTCCTGAAATACTTTAAATATGTAAATATCTCTACAGAACTAAGCAAGCAAATCAAGTTTTTGAACAGAGCAGAAACTACAGTTGTCAACGCTTATCTTTCTCCCATTATCAATACCTATATCAATAATATTAGCGCACAGATTCCTGATAAGCATTTCAAGGTAATGACCAGTGCTGGGAGTTTGGTAAATGCACATCATTTTCATCCCAAAGATAGTTTACTATCTGGCCCTGCTGGTGGCGTAGTGGGGGCAGCCTATATTGCAAAAGTATCTGGGTTTGAAAAAATTGTAACTTTCGACATGGGCGGAACCAGTACAGATGTAGCCCGTTATGATGGCAATTTCGATTATCAATTCTCACAAAAAATTGGCAATGGACAAATATTTAGTCCATCGTTAGCCATTGAAACGGTTGCTGCTGGTGGAGGGTCAATTTGTTCTTTTGATGGCTTTAAATTAAGCGTAGGACCAGAGAGTGCAGGTTCTATGCCGGGACCAGCATGTTATGGAGCAGGAGGCGAATTGACAATTACGGACGTAAATTTACTACTAGGTAGATTAGATATTCAACAATTTAGCATTCCCGTTTTCCCTGAAAAAGCTGCTGAAAAATTACAAGAATTATTGGCTAAAATTGGTGAAAAAACGGGCGTACAACCCGAAAAAGAAGAGATTTTAGAAGGATTTAGAGCTATTGCCAATGAAAAAATGGCAGATACTGTTCGTAAAATATCTATTGCGAAGGGATACTCCATCCATGATTATGCCTTAGTAGCCTTTGGCGGTGCAGGTGGTTTACATGCCTGTGGTATTGCTAATTTATTGAATATTAATACTATCCTTTTACCGAAAGATGCAGGCTTACTTTCTGCTTTTGGCATTGATAAAGCACAAGTAGAAAGGTTTGCCGAAAGGTCTGTTTTAGAGATTTTTAACGAAAAATTAAATAACTATCTGCCTGAATTATTCAAACAAGCAGAGGAGGAGGTAATTAGTACGTTAAAAAATGATGGTGTAGAAGCTTCAACAATTCGATTTAAAAGTCATTCCTTGTACTTGCGTTTCAAAGGACAAGACTCGACGATAGAAATAGCGTGGCAAAATTTCGATGCTATTTTAGCCACTTTTAAGGCAAAATATACAGCCATCTTTGGACACTGGATTGAGAGCAGAGCCATCGAATTAGAAAGTATCAGGGTGAATGCTTACGAGTTTTCAGAGAAAGAATTATTGGAAGAAACAGCAATATTTGAAGAATATTTTCCGCAGGAAAATCATTCTGTCAAAGCATTTTTTAATAAACAATGGCAAAATGTACCTGTCTATTTTAGAAATCAATTAGGTAACGGAGCCATCATTAAAGGCTTTGCTTTAATACTCGACCCTTTTAGTACGACTGTCATTGAACAAGGATGGATACTGAAAATTGACAGTCATGGAACGGCTATTATTCAAAAAGAAGCAGTAGCAGTTATTGACAATGAAATAGATAATCAAGAGACTCAACTAGAGTTGTTTACGAATCGTTTTATGACGATTGCCGAGAATATGGGCTTGTTACTTCAAAGAACTGCTCTCTCTGTCAATGTCAAAGAAAGGCTAGATTTCTCTTGTGCATTGCTAGATGCATCAGGCGAACTGATTGCTAATGCACCTCATATTCCTGTACATTTAGGAAGCTTGGGCGTATGCGTAAGAAGCGTACTAAAGTATATCAACATTGATAAAGGCGACGTTGTAGTGACAAACCATCCAAAATTTGGAGGGTCACATTTACCTGATATTACGTTAATATCTTCAGTATATTCTTTTGATAATCAACTGATTGGTTATGTAGTCAATCGTTGTCATCATTCCGAAGTTGGTGGGGTACGTCCTGCCTCAATGCCTCCTTATTCTAAAAATTTAGCGGAGGAGGGCATAGTAATTCCACCGATGTATTTAGTGAAAAATGGAGAAATGCGTTGGGATGCTATCAAAGAATTGCTTTTATCAGGTGCGTACCCTACACGAGCCATCGAAGAAAATTTAGCAGATTTAAATGCTGCTTTGGCTGCCAATCGAAATGGAGAAGAAGCTTTACAGGCTTTGGTTCAGGAACATAGTTTATCTAAAGTTCATTTTTATATGAACCGATTGAAAACGTATTCAGAAAGTAGGATGCGTGAAAAACTGCAACAATTCGGGCAAGGAGTCTATCATGCAGAGGAATTTTTGGATAACCACGAGCCTTTAAAAGTTCAGGTAAATATTCAAGCAAATGGCTGTACGATTGATTTTACAGGAAGTGCCACAACAGACTCAGGCAACTTGAATGCTAATATAGCCATCGTAAATTCAGTAGTAATTTATGTATTAAGGTTGTTATTAAATGAAAAAATACCTTTGAACGATGGTATTTTGAAGGCAGTAGAATTAATAATTCCCGAAAAGTCAATCTTAAATCCTGATTATCCCGACAATCCTAAAGATTGTCCTGCCGTAGTAGGAGGGAATGTAGAATTAAGTCAGAGGCTAACGGATACTTTACTCAAAGCTTTTGGCATTGTGGCTTGTTCACAAGGAACGATGAATAATTTCTTGTTCGGCAATAAAACCTTTGGCTACTATGAAACCATCTGCGGAGGCAGTGGTGCAGGAGAAGGTTTTGATGGTACCTCTGGTGTACATACGCACATGACAAACACGAGGATTACTGATGCTGAAATCATGGAATTACGTTATCCTGTCTATCTAAATCGTTTTGAAATTCGTGAGGGTTCAGCAGGAAAAGGGAAATATAAAGGTGGTGATGGCATTATACGTGAAGTTACTTTTTTAGAAGATGTTGAAGTCTCTTTACTGCGTCAACACCTCAACACTCAACCTTATGGGTTAAATGGCGGAAACGCAGGAGCATCGGGTAAACATTTATTAACCAGAACCGATGGAGCTGTTACGTCGGATAATGAGATTACAGCACACGCAGGAGATAAACTAACTATTTGGACGCCCGGTGGCGGAGGGTTTGGAATAGCATAATTAAATTATGACTTGAAATAACATGATTAGTAATTGGGTATGTTGATTTTTTTGTCAACCTATTTTAGGCAAGCACAACTAATCACCAATTACTAATCACCAATCACTACCTACAATGATTTACGTTTAATGAAATACCCTTTATTTACAAACCTGCCTTTTTCTCGCGAGAGAATCATTTGAGCAGCCCTTTTTCCCATTAAAGCAAAATCGTTTGAAATGACCGATACCCCTTCCGCCAGAATTTCTTTGATGGGCGTATCGTCATAAGACATCAGTCCAATGTCGCTACCAAGTTTCCACCCTTTTTTATTCGACCAATTGATGAATCGAACCAAATCATTTTCTCTGAAAACCAAATATGCATGGTCTTTTTGAAGGTGTTCTTCCTCTTCTAAATCAGAAATAATTTCATAAGAAATGTTGTTTTCATGGCAGAATCGCTCAAAACCTTGAATAATGCCAACAGGCGTATATTGAAAACTTTTGCTACTAAGCACCAATGAAAAGGTTTGATACTTTTTGATTAATTCCTTGGCTTCATTCAAACCTACGTAAGTATTATTCTTAAAATCTTGATACAGGATGGCATAATCTGTCCCAAAACTTGGTACATCAATATCCAGTATCAATAGTTTTTCTTTAGGTATTTTTTGAAGTACGTTCGTCACATCTTGATTAAAATGTGGCATTACGATATAAAAATTATATGACCCCAAATGATTGAGGATAGTATTTTCAAAAACTTTTAAGTTATGATGATGAAAGAAAATATTAATCGTTACGTTTTCTCCTAATTCTGCCACTAAACTATCATACAAAATCTCCTTGTAAGGTGTAAGGGCGTCAAAAAGCACAAAAATATTTAGCTGACTCCTCGTGTCAGTATTTGAAACATAAAATCCTTTGCCGTGGTGAGACGTAATAATTCCTTTTTCTCGAAGGTCATCATAAGCTTTGGCAACCGTCATTCTGGCCATTCCAAAATTCTGCGATACTTCGTTGATAGATGGTAGTTGTTGCCCTCTCACTAACGCTCCTTCTTCAATTCCGTTGATAATGTATTCAATTAACTGTTGAAATTTAGGCTTGCTAGAGTGGGCATCAATTTGAGTGCTGTTTTTCATTGAATCTATTTCTTTCTATTTGAGGTAATTAAGGCAAATTAATAATATTTTTTTGCTGTATTAATAAACTGTTGTCTTTTTCCTGTTTTAACTCAAATTATGGTTAAAAAATTTTGAATCGATAATTTTTTTTTTAAATTTGTAGTGGAATTAACTAGCATAGTATAGCATTGTTTTAACATTGATTTAATGATTAAAACGAGCTTCAAGATATAAATGTTTCATCACCAAGTTTAGTGATGATTGGATTACAAGTTTTGTTTATAAAAATGGTTAATGGTGTACAGTGTCTGTCGGAGACATAACTTTGTCTCCGCAGGCAATTGTCTTCAAAACAAGACTTGCTTAAAGATGCCTCCTATCTCTGAATATTTAACTTCTAAACTACTTGATTTCAAGTAGTTTTTTTTTGTATTTATAGTCAATATTGTTTTTTTAATATAAAATTTAATTTTACAATGAATTATATATTAATATTAAAATAATATCACTTTTTTTGATGTTAATTAATATGAATATTATAAATTGGCATCAATATCAGAAATACCAGTCCACATATTAACAGCGTTTTGATATGAAGTTTTTAAAAATCCTTTTGTTGTTGTTGCTAGTTAGCTTCAAATTCATTGCTTCGCCAATGAATACAGAAGGTACTATGCACAATCACTTCATAAAAAGGTATATTTTAAAATCAGCTCATGATGACGCTAGAACACAATTGTGTGATACTGAAATTAATGAAAGTGAAGAAAGTTCTGAACACACTAAAGAATTCGATTTATCAAAAATTGCCTTCACTTTTAGCGAGTTTTTTACGTTTAAACTATTTGTATTAAAGCAAACATACCTTACTTCTTGGATTTTTAAATCTAAAATCCATTCTTGCTTTCCGCTTTTTGCGCTATATCTCAATTTTCGAATTTGATCTCTTTTTGCCAGAAGCATCATACTGATGCCTTTCCGTTCGTTTACATCATCGCTTTGTAAATTCATCTGGCCGTTTTTCATTACCATTTTCTTTAAAGTTTGTTCAACATATTCGATTATTCCGATGATGTTGGGTCATTCTTGTATGTAAACTTGATTGATAATCTTGATTGCTATAACCACAAATCAAAGATGTTGGAATTTGAGTTGCTTATATTTTGTGCTTAGAGTATTACTTTCTAGCCAATAAAGAAATATGCTTATACGAGTTATTACAAGTTTTAATATAATCTTAAAGTATTTGTATGAAAGCACACGATTCATCTTTTGATGAGCACGAGGTTCTTCATGAGCTAAAGCACTATTTACCTGCACAAGCTCCGTTGAAAGACTTTGTTCATCATAACACACTTCATGCGTTCCAACAGCTGAAATTTTATAAAGCCTTGAGAAAGGCATCCAAAATGTTTGGATACAATGTGTTCTTGGGTTTAGACGAATTCAGAGCGTTGTATCAATCAAATAGAATTAGTTTGCCAATTCTTGAAAAAGTTATCATCGAAAGAATGGGTGAAGAGTTTCTTCTTGATTGGAAAGAGAAAGTTCTTCAAAAAACGTATGAAACAGCGGTAACACCTCGCATTGGTACTTTAAGAGCAAACTGGAAATTGGTACACCATATTGACATGGATTTGTTGGTTCATCCAATTTTATTCAGAATCCTTTGTAGTTTTCTTGACCAAGGGATTTCAATTTGGAGTTTTCCAAATATTCATAAGGGGTTTTTAGCTTCCATCAGAGAAATGGAGCGAAATAGCTTTACTAGCTTTTTTAAAACTGAGCGAGCAAAAAATATTTTACTAAATGGTAATTGCAAGATTGAAGACTTACTGAAGATTATTGTTGGTGACTCATCGCTGTATAAACAATATCTTTTTGATCAGCAATTTGCACATCAAGGTTGGTCTGGAATGGTTTCTGTAGTAGAAGATATCCCTGAGACACTACTTGACCACAAGAAAATATCAACACACGATTTAATCGTTTTTGAATTATTATTAGAGATAGATGCGCTTGATTTTAAATTTGGACAAAACTGGGCTCCTCTGGGAAGCACTACTAAAGAAAAAATAAATGACATCTTAGCTGAAGTACCTGAAAGTGAATTGAATCAAGTACTTTCAATTTGGCAAGATGCTTTTGAGTGGACTTACTATGATCAAGTATTAGCAGGTATCCAACTCCAAAAAGGGGAAAAAAGAATTATTGAGGAAAAAAGCTTTCAAGCAATATTTTGTATTGACGACCGCGAATGTTCTATTCGCCGTTATCTTGAAAAACTTGATACTAATTGTGAGACATTTGGTACACCAGGCTTTTTTGGCGTTGAATTTTACTATCAACCAGAACACGCTAATTCTTATACCAAACAATGTCCTGCACCTGTTACGCCCAAATTCTTGATTAAAGAAGTGGGTTCTAAAAGCAAGCAGGTAAAGGATGCACATTTTACAAAACATACGCATTCGTTATTTAGTGGCTGGTTCATTTCCCAAACACTTGGCTTCTGGTCAGCTATGCGTTTGTTTTTGAATATATTCAGACCTACTACCAGTGCCGCTGCTGTTTCTTCATTCAAACATATGGATAAGGAATCTAGCCTAACGATTGAACATAAGCACGACCATGCACATCCACGTAAAGATGAACTTCAAGTAGGTTTTACTGTGGCTGAGATGGCCCAACGTATGGAAGGTTTGTTAAAGAGTATTGGATTAGTAAATGACTTTGCACCTGTCGTATATATCGTAGGACATGGAGCAAGTAGTGTAAACAATACTCATTATGCTGGTTATGATTGTGGCGCTTGTTGTGGCAGACCCGGTTCTGTAAATGCCAGAGTCGCTAGCTCTATGCTGAACCATAAAGAAGTAAGAGCAATATTGGCTACCAAAGGAATCGATATTCCTGATACAACGCAGTTTGTAGGAGCTTTGCATGATACAACCCGTGATGAGATTTCATTTTTCGATGAAAAAGAGCTTTCAGAAAAAAATAAAGAGGGGCATTCAAAAAATGAAAAGTTTTTTATAGAAGCCCTTGATTTCAATGCTAAAGAGCGTTCTAGAAGATTTGAATCAATCAATACGAAACTAACGGCTGGAGAAATTCATGATAAAATACGCACAAGATCGGTTTCTCTTTTTGAGCCACGACCAGAGCTAAATCATGCTACTAACGCTGTTTGTATTGTAGGACGAAGAGAATTATCAAAAGAATTATTCTTGGATAGACGTGCCTTTATGAATTCATACAATTATCAGGTTGATTTAGAAGGAAAGTTTCTATTCAATATTTTGAAAGCGGCAGCGCCAGTTTGTGGAGGTATTAATTTGGAATACTATTTTTCAAGAGTCGATAATCAGAAACTAGGGGCAGGTTCAAAACTACCACACAATGTGATGGGGCTTTTTGGAGTAGCCAATGGTATTGATGGAGACTTAAGACCAGGTTTGCCAAGCCAAATGATTGAAGTACACGACCCAATTAGAATGTTATTTATTGTTGAACATTTCCCTGAGGTTGTTTTGAATACTATCAAAATATTGCCCGAAACCTATGAGTGGTTCAATAATGAATGGGTACATCTAATAGTAGTAAATCCTGAAAACAGAGAGATGTTCAGATTTCAAAATGGACATTTTGTTCCTTATCAGGCTGTTAATGAAAAAATTAATTCAGTTTCTGATATCGAATCATTATTAGAATCACATCAAGAGAATTTTCCAGTTTATTTAATAAAATAAGAATACAAAATGACTTCGATACTTCAAATTTTTATTCTTATACCAGTTATAGGTTTTATTTTAAGTTTATTAATTCCAGCAAAAAAAGAAGGTATTATCTCACGAGTAGCTTTTTTAACGGTGGGGTTACACTTAATTAGCTTTATTGTATTTTCGGTTTTTTGGCTTTTTCATGGTCATGAATCACTTAATCTTAAAGAGATTGTATTGTTTAAATCTAAAGATTATGAGTTTCTGATTGATTTTTGTTTCGACAAGATTACGGTAGTGTATTTGTTGGTAGGTGCATTTTTGACTTTTCTAGTAACGATATACAGCCGATATTATCTTCATAGAGAAGAAGGGTATAAACGTTTTTTTAATACGATTCTGTTTTTTTATGTAGGTTATAATGTAGCGATTCTGTCTGGAAATTTTGAGACCCTATTTATAGGATGGGAAATATTAGGAATATCATCATTCCTATTAATTGCCTTTTATAGAAACAGGTATTTGCCCGTTAAAAATGCTATCAAAGTGTTTTCAGTATATAGAATTGGTGATATCGGATTGATACTTGCCATGTGGGCAAGTCACCATTTATGGCATGAAAATATTACTTTCTTGAAATTGAGCAATTATGAATTAGTACACGAGCATATATTAGGTCATAGTTTCACGGGCGTATTTATTTCATTAATGATTTTGGTAGCCGCAGCTGTTAAGTCTGCTCAATTGCCTTTTTCATCATGGTTGCCAAGAGCAATGGAAGGTCCAACGCCTTCAAGTGCTATTTTTTATGGTTCACTTTCGGTGCATTTAGGGGTGTTTCTTTTATTAAGAACATTTCCTTTTTGGGAACATCAAATCTCTGTTAGAATATTGATTGCTCTGTTAGGGTTGACAACCAGCATCATAGCGTCATTAATTGCCAGAGTGCAGTCGTCAGTTAAAAGCCAGATTGCTTATGCTTCCATCGCACAAATAGGACTAATTTTTATTGAGGTTGCAGCAGGTTTTGAAAGCTTGGCATTGTTTCACTTTGCAGGAAATGCCTTCTTAAGAACATACCAGTTGCTTGTTTCACCATCAGTAGTGAGTTATATGATTCGTGAACAGTTTTATAATTTCATTCCACGTCAGCATACTATTGAAGATTCTTTCCCTAAAAAAGTAGAATATTCTATTTATGTGATGAGTTTGAAAGAATGGAATTTAGATTTATTCATGGATTACATCGTTTGGAAGCCATTAAAAAATGTAGGTAGAAAGTTAGACTTCCTGACAATCAACAAATTACTGTTATTATTTATTCCTACTTACGTTGTCGGTTTAGTGCTATTGTACAACCAAGAAAAACTTGCGCCACAATTGCATGAATATTTACCGGGATTGTTTTCGCTGATTGGTTTTATCATGGTCTTGAAATCTTTCTCTGAAAGAAAAAGCCCGAGAATGAGCTGGTTATTAATCATCATGAATCATTTCTGGATTGCCCTAGCCATTTCATTCAACGAGCATTTTAAAGTAGAAGAAGCCATTTTTTACTTAAGTGGCATTATCATAATGGGAGCTTTGGGATACTTCACTTTAAGTAAGTTGAAATCACTAGAGAAAACGCTCGACTTGAATCGTTTCTACGGACACGTTTACGAACATCCAAAATTTGCAATGATGTTTTTGTTGGCTTGTTTGGGTTTAACGGGCTTTCCTATCACGTCAACGTTTATTGGCGAAGATTTAATTTTCAGTCATATCCATGAAGATCAAATTTTCTTAGCATTTTTTATTTCGTCAAGTTTCATCATTGGAGGTATTTCTGTGATAAGAGTTTATGCCAGAATTTTCCTCGGTCCACATATTAAAACGTATCATGAAGTACCGTATAAGTCTTCATAAAAAAAGAAATTACAAGAAATCAGATTCAATCTCAATAGTCAATTAAGGATTGAATCGCATCACTAAAAGTGTTTAAAATATTATTTCAAAATGGAAACAAAGACGAAACTAACTGCTCCTCTTGATGGCTTGGCAGGATTAAAAGAGAACTTTTCAACCGATGCGGTCTCTGGATTTATTGTATTTTTATTAGCCCTTCCCTTGAGTTTGGGGATTGCCAAAGCCTCAGAGTTTCCTCCTATTATGGGTTTGGTGACGGCTATCATTGGGGGTATCGTAGTAAGTTTTTTCATGGGCTCTAAATTAACGATTAAAGGGCCAGCAGCTGGCTTAATCGTAATCGTAGCAGGTGCAGTAAACGAATTTGGTGGAGGAGAAACTGGTTGGCATTTAGCATTGGGAGCGATGGTAGCAGCTGGTATTGTCCAAATACTTTTTGGAGTATTTAAGTTAGGTAAACTAGCAGACTTCTTTCCACTTTCAGCCATTCATGGTATGCTTGCAGCCATTGGTTTAATTATCATTGCGAAGCAAATTCCAGTATTATTAGATGTAGCACCAGCTTTGACAAAAGGAAAAGGCCCATTGGCTTTGATTGCCTCTATTCCAACATTTATTGCGCATCTTGACCCTAAAGCTACGTTGATTGGTGTTCTTTGCTTAATCATTATGTTAGGTTGGCCATTTATCAAGAACCCTATTATCAAGAAAATACCTGCTCCATTGGTTGTGCTTATTATTGCAATTCCTGCTGAATTAGCAATGGATTTCCAAACTACTGAACCAGCTTATGCGTTGGTACACATTGGCAACTTGATGGAAAATATTAAAATCAATGTTGATTTTTCAGGTGTTTCTCAGATAGGATTATTTATTAAATATGTAGTCATGTTTGCTTTGGTAGGTACTTTAGAATCACTTCTTACCGTAAAAGCCATTGATATGTTAGACCCATATCGTCGTAAGTCTGATGCCAACAAAGATTTAATCGCTGTGGGTATTGGTAATACAATCGCCGCAATTTTAGGAGGCTTACCGATGATTTCTGAAGTAGCGCGTAGTTCTTCAAACGTTAATAATGGTGCGAAAACTCGTTGGGCAAACTTCTTTCATGGTTTTTTTATCTTAGCTTTTGTTTTGTTAGCATCCCATTTAATCGAGCTTATTCCTAACACTGCCTTAGCGGCTATGTTGATTACGGTAGGTATTAAATTGACGCATCCAAAAGAATTTATCCATACGTTCACCATTGGTAAAGAGCAATTGTCAATCTTCTTGATTACTATTTTCTTTACATTATATGAAGATTTATTAGTAGGTATTGCAGCAGGTATTGCTTTAAAAATCATTATTCACTTAGTGAACGGCTTACCAATTGGTTCATTATTTAAAGCACCAACGTTGGTCTCTTTTGAAGGAGATGATTATTTAGTAGAAATTGATAAATCTGCTGTTTTTACAAATTACTTAGGAATTAAAAGCAAATTGGATGCTATTCCTGCTGGTTTTAATGTAACGATTGACTTAAAAAGCACTAGATTGGTAGATCACTCGGTGATGGAAAACTTGCATCACTTTGAGCATGATTATATAGAAGGAGGAGGTACTGTTAAAATAATAGGTCTTGATAATCACAAGCCTGTTTCTGGTCATAAGTTGGCCGCACGTAAAGCTTAATATTCACATATTTTGTTATAATTAATACTGAGTGACATTTTGTCGCTCAGTATCTCAAACCAATCTCTTATTATTATAATACCATGAATAAAATACTTTTTATAGTGGCTGGACTAGTGTTGTCCTATACAAGCTTTTCCCAGACTTATAAAGACGGCAAATTATATTTGAATCAGGATGGGTCTCAGTTTTTAAAAATGACATTATTGAATCAAGTTTGGCTTCGTCATAACGAAAATAACCCTGGTTCAACAACAAACGGTTTTGATAAATCTTCGACTACTGATATTGGTATTCGTAGATTAAGATTACAATTGTTTGGACAAATCACCGACCGTACTTATATCTATTTACAAATAGGGGAGAATAACTTTAATGCATTATCAGACCGCAAACAGGGTTTCTTTATCCATGATGCCATTGGGGAATATGCAGTAGTGAAAAATAAGCTATCATTAGGTGGAGGCTTAACAGGATGGAGTGGCTTAGCACGTTTTGCCGCACCTTCAGTAGGTGGACAATTAGGCGTAGATGCTCCGCTTTATCAACAAACAACGAATGATGTAACTGACCAGTTCCTTCGAAAATTAAGCATTTATGCCAAAGGAAAACTAGGTTCATTTGACTATAGAGTAGCTTTATCAGACCCAATGGCGATTCAAAAATCATCTGGGTTTAATGCAGCAACAGCATTAACTAAAAATTCAAACTTTGCCACAACACCACCAAAATTTCAGACCCAAGGATATTTTCAGTACCAATTTTGGGATAAAGAATCTAACATGAATCCTTACACAGTAGGAACATATTATGGCTCTAAAAAAATCTTCAATATTGGTGCTGGTTTTATCTATCAACCTGACGCAATGTGGCATTTGGCAGATAATGGAAGAGATACCTTGAAAACAGCGATGACATTATTAGCAGTCGATGCTTTTTATGATGCTCCTATTAACAAGGAAAAAGGAACAGCGTTGAGTGCTTACTTAGCACTTTCAGACTATAATTTCGGTAAAAACTATATCCGCGAAAGCGGCCCGTTGAATCCTTCTACTGGCAATGCCAATGCAAGTGTGTTGAATGGTGCAGGTAATAATGCCCCTTTGTACGGAACAGGACAAACCGTTTATGGACAAGTAGGATATAAGATGGCAAATAGTATGTTAGGCAAAGCAGGCACTTTGATGCCTTATGTTAGTGTACAGTATTCTGATTATGAAAAATTAGCTGACCCAATGGTATTTTATGATGCGGGTATCAACTGGTTGTTTACAGGACATACTTCTAAGCTAACATTGGCTTACCAAAGTCGCCCAGTATATACAAGTAATTCAGCAGGTGAATATCATTCAACTGACAGAAAAGGTGGCATTATTATGCAATATCAAGTATTTTTTAATTAGAGTGTTACAATATTTTAGTTTGTATGTGGTTTAATATTGGATTGGGTTATCGGCTTCGATAACCCAATTTTGTTTTAATTACTTCAATCTTTTATCCTATTTGTATCAATGGTAGAACGAAAATGTTTTAATTTTGGTTTTAGAAATTAAACCTTATGCATACCAAGACTAAACTACATATTGTCTTTCAGACTTTTTGCTTGGCTTTGGCCTTGCATTTTGTTGCATTGAATGTAGGAGGTATTTATTATTTAAAGTTTTTTCTACCTAAAGAAAAAATAGTTAATCTACTGAATAAAGCTGAAGCTGAAAAGAAAACTGATACTGATTCTTCAGATGATGTGCCTGAATCAGATGACATTAATGATTATAACGTCATTTGTGTAGTAGAATCTCTCTCATTATTTTTGAATAACCTTACTTTAAATGATGACGCATACTATTATACATTAGCACTTTTCTCTTCATATTCCTCTCGTACCCTCCGTGGTCACTTTGATGTGATAATTCAGCCTCCGCAAGTATAAAATCTATTTTTTAATGGTTAAGCTGTTTGAACTTTCAGTTTCCGAGGTGAAAGTATTGTATTTTTGAATTGATTTTTTCAAAATTTGGGAAGCATAGCATCGCTACGTTGAGTAAATTTTGGAACAAGCTATTCTAAAAGACTTAGTTTAACCCGAAAGGGAAAGTTTAAACAGCTTCGGTATAAAATTGAATATATTCTATTGATTAGAATTAATTTATGCTGTACCCTATTTGGAGGAATCTCCAAGAAAATCAGATTTTTAAAAACTACTATGTTGGAATTATGTCAAAATTTAAATATTATCAATCATCGTTGCTATCAACTGACTGGAAATCTGGGATTTCTGTCTTTCTAGTAGCACTGCCTCTTTGCTTAGGAATTGCCCTAGCCTCGGGGGCACCACTTTTTTCAGGTTTACTCTCGGGTATTGTAGCGGGAATAGTGGTATCAGTTTTATCAGGTTCAGAAATTTCAGTAAGTGGGCCGGCTGCTGGGTTAACCGTAATTGTGGCCACAGCCATTAAAGATTTAGGTTCTTATCAAGGGTTTCTTGTAGCCGTTATTTTAGCAGGAATTATTCAAATAGGGTTAGGATATTTAAAGGCTGGAAAATTTAGTGCCTATTTTCCAGAGAGTGTCATTAAGGGAATGCTCGTTGCGATAGGAATTGTAATTATATTAAAACAAATTCCACATGCTTTGGGAGACGACCAAGATTATGAAGGGGAATTTGAGTTTGAACAAGTTGCTGACCACCAAAATACCATCACAGAATTGATTCGTTCTTTTATCGATTTCAATGATGGAGCCGTCATTATTTCATTTGCTTGTTTGGCATTATTGATTCTCTGGGACTATGCTTCCAAGAAAAACATCACTTTTTTCAAAGTATTTCCATCAGCCTTGGCTGCTGTAGCTTTAGGAGTAACGATTAATGAGATGTATGCGGTTTTTAAACCGGAATACTTTTTAGGAAATTCGCCTGCTCACATGGTTTCAATGCCTGTATTCAAAAATTTTCAAGATTTTACAAATGTATTGTTATTACCAGATTTTTCATTTTTAAAAAATCCGCATATATATACAGTAGCGCTTACATTGGCAATTGTGGCTAGTTTAGAATCGCTATTAAGTTTGGAAGCAGGAGATAGTATCGACCCACAAAAACGTATCTCATCTTCGGATAAAGAATTGATTGCTCAAGGTGTAGGTAATACTATCGCTGGATTTTTAGGTGGACTCCCTGTCACATCAGTAGTCGTTAGAACTTCGGCCAACGTATATGCAGGGGCTAAAACTAGGATGTCGTCAATAGTTCATGGGATATTATTATTAGCTTCTGTTGTATTAATTCCAGCCCTCATGAACAGGATTCCATTGTCAGCTTTAGCCGCCATCTTATTAATGGTAGGGTATAAATTGGCTAATCCTCTTGTCTTTAAAAGAGTGTATAAAGAAGGTTATGACCAATACATACCTTTTGCTATTACCATTATTGTCATTATTTTCAAAGACTTGCTGTTCGGTATCTTTATCGGAACATTCGTAGGACTATTGTTTGTAGTATTTACCAACTTCCAATCAGTTATTTCGGTCATTCGTGATGGCAATAATGTATTAATCAAATTCAATAAAGATGTTTCATTCTTGAATAAACATAGAATGAAACAGATATTAATGGGTTTGAAAGAAGGAGATGAAGTATTGGTAGATGGTTCAAGAGCTAACTTTATTGACCATGACATTTTTACGTTGCTTTACACTTTTAAAAATAGCTCAAAGAACAAGGGTATAGAAATGGTATTTAAAAAAGTAAATCGAAAAATACAAGGTGATATTAATCAATATCATGCAGAAGTGGAATCACATTAAATTTTAGATAGATGAAAGAATATAAGCAATTACTCCTAGCCAATAAAGCATGGGCAAAAGAGCGTTTAGAGTTAGATGAAGAGTATTTTAACATACTTTCTAAAGACCAACAGCCAAAGTTCTTGTGGATTGGTTGTGCTGATAGCCGTGTACCCGCTGAGGAAATTACTCATGCAGAACCAGGAGAGGTATTTGTACATAGAAATGTGGCGAATTTGGTAGTGCATACTGATATTAATTTACTTTCGGTATTGCAGTATGCTGTTGAAGTATTACATGTAAAACACGTTATTGTTTGTGGACATTATGGTTGTGGTGGTGTAAAAGCAGCTATGGGGCCATCTGACTTAGGTTTAATCAATAGACATTTTTAACATATATAATCTTGTTTTCGTACAATTTATTAGGCTATTTTCCTGAAATTGTAAAGTCCACAAGCTGTTTTCATAAGATTTTCTCTGAATCCGAATCTGTAAT
>NZ_JAYFUL010000032.1:0-68595 GCF_034928825.1 Arcicella aquatica
GTAATTACAGATTCGGATTCAGAGAAAATCTTATGAAAACAGCTTGTGGACTTTACAATTTCAGGAAAATAGCCTAATAAATTGTACGAAAACAAGATTATATATGTTAAAAATGTCTAATAGTTTGTTTGGTTATATCGAAATTCGTTTCCAGTTTCAAACTCCATTTTTTCCTTCGATAATCTATTGATCATTTGTTCGTTTTTTATATTTCCAGAAACATCTTCATAACGTACAAAATCAGGAATTCCTGAAGAATGAGATAAGAGGTTTTCAATTTTTACATTTTGCCATTCCAATGGAAGATTCTCAAGGTATTTTGAAACATTGTCTTCCAAAGATAATTTACCTTTTTCAATAAGTTGAAAAACACTTACATTCGAAATCAGCTTTGTTGTGGAATAAACTCTAAATTTTGAATTTTTGTCAACTTTTTTATTGTCTTCTAAATTCTCTAATCCATAATATTTTTCATATACTATCTTATCATTTTTCACAATTCCTAAAGCTAAACCAGGAATTTTATTTATTTTAATAATCTCCTTAATATAGGAATCGATTATTTTTATTTTTTCTTGACCATATCCTAAAAGTGAAATAGTTGAGATTACAAATAGCAAATAATATTTCTTCATTTTTGATTTTTTATATAATTGACGACTTTCAGTAAACTTTTGTTACATTTAATCTGAAATTTTGTTTGTAAAATTATGGCTAACCCGCTAATATGTGAAAGTTTTGTCGTACTTTTTGTATTATTCCCAAACTATACTTAGAGTTTCCAAAGACTTAAAACTAAGAATAGCCTCACGCTCGAAAGAGCTTATTGAATATATTAAAATGTTGCACGGCAAAAGGAATATTTATCCCTGATACATTGTACGAGCGTGACGCTCTTTAACATTTTGAGTCGTAGGAAACAACCTACGACTAGTTTGAGCAATAGCTATGTATATATGGCAGAAAATTTATCTCCTAATACTGATTATTTTGTAAGAGTTGAAGAGATATACAAACAAGGAGACGGATATGAATATTCGAGAAATGTTCCAATAGGCGTTTTATTTCAATACAACCGAAAGTTTAGAACAGGTAATACTAAAATTTCGAATCAATGGTCTTTCTTTAATAACGATAAAATCCAAACTTTTGCACGTGATGTCAGTTCATTTACTGTTGGAACAAACAGTATCTATATTAAGAATAGTCGAGGCTTAGTTCGGATTAGTGGTGATAGTTTAACAACAAGTAATTTAGATAGGAATAGTACGAATGGCTCTATCGGAAACATGATATTAGGGTTAAGTACTGTCAATTCCGATAACTCTCTTTGGGTTATGAATATTACCAGTAAAATTAAAGATTATGATGGAGCTTTTGCCCAAACCGCCTATTCTTTAATTCAAATGGATCAACAAACAGGTAAAAAAATCACAGAATTAGACATTAGTAATCCAGAAAACACTTCCCTAACTTTTGCTGACATCAAAAATAATTTGATTTTTGGGTATGCAGGAGGTAACTATACATTATCCCGTATCATTGATGGGAAAATCACAACAATATTAAAACTTAATATTAGTGATAAGGCCTCTTCACTCATGGATTGGAACAGTGATTATGCTTGGTATCAAATAAATGATTCTTCAACAAAACCATGGGAGCTTTGGCGTTATGATTTAAATAATAAGACTTATACGGTCTTTAACAAAGAGAATACACCCATATTGGGAAATTATACTTTAGAATCAAAATTAGATTCTAAAGGTAATTTATGGGCTATTGTATCTAATAATAGTATCAAAACGTTAATCAAGTTTGATGGTACTACTTGGAAAGTGTTTGACAATAATAATTCATTGATTTCAAATCCAAATAAACTTGGGATTGATCAAAATGATAATATTTATTTAGTTGATAATGCAAGAATACTAAAATATGACAATGTAAATTGGAAAAATTTAGGAGAACTTCCACCATTAGCCAATTATAGTTTAACAGAAAGAATGTATATTGACAATTTTGGAAAAATATGGTTTAGCAATGCTTTCGGATTACTTCGTTTTAACCCTTGTGAAACAACAGTCACAAAACCAGACTTATCCGCTCAGAAAATAACGATGGAGTTTGGAGAGAATAACTTACTGGTAGCCAAAGGCTGTAAAAATGTAATTTGGAACTGGCAAAATGCCAATGAAAGCGTAAAAGACCAACTAAAACTATCAACTAATGTATTAAATATCTCCCCAAAAATTAACACAACTTATACAGCCCAATGTTATGATGATGGTTGTGTAAGTAAAGAAATGGATTTGAAAGTAAATGTTTTACCTGTTCTAACAATTGGGAATGTTAGTAATAAACAAGTTTGTCAGGGTGATAGCATAAAAGCAAGTCCCAAAATTGCTGGTCAATTTGATAGTAACAATCAGTTTAAAGTATATTTATCGACAGATAAAGTTAATACGCCTATATCCTTTACTAAAGCAAATGAAGACAAAGACTTTCTTTTTTCATTATCTAAATCTCTGCCCGAAGGAAAATATTATTTAAAAATAGAAAGTTCTTCGCCCAAAACAACATCCAAAGATTCTGTTGAAATAATAATCTTAAAATTACCCACTATTATTACCAAGAATATTACAGCTTGTGTGGGAACAGAAATTACCTTAAATGCGACAGGTGGTGGAAAATATGTTTGGAAAGGCCCCGATAATTTTAATTCAACATTACAGAATCCTAAAATTACAAATATAGTTTCTGCTAATACTGGAGCATATACTGTTGAGGTTACAGGAGAAAATGGATGTAAAAATACGTCTTCTGTTGAGGTAATAATTAACCCTAATCCTATTGTAAAAACTTCAATTTCTTCAAATACCACAGGAGGAATTATTTATACTGGTACAGATGTTCAATTATCTGCTTCTGGTGGGAATTCCTATCATTGGGATGGACCCAATAATTATATATCTAATGAACAAAACCCAATACTAAAGAGTGTTAAAATTGAGGATGGAGGCATTTATAAGGTTAGCG
The DNA here is from genome assembly GCF_034928825.1 of Arcicella aquatica. NCBI lineage: Bacteria > Pseudomonadati > Bacteroidota > Cytophagia > Cytophagales > Flectobacillaceae > Arcicella > Arcicella aquatica. The sequence goes on from NZ_JAYFUL010000032.1 coordinate 3,040, forward strand.
TTACAGACAAAAATGGTTGTATTACAAAATCTCAAATTGAATTGAAAGTAGAGCTTATTTTAAGTAATCAGAGTGAACCCAACAAAGAATTTAAGGTTTTTCCTAATCCAGCAAATGGTATAATTCAAGTCCAAACAGACATGGAAGGATATACAACATTTTATCTTTATGATGCTTTAGGAAGAGAAGTACTGTCAAACACTTTTATTAAACAGACCACAATTCTAGTAGATGGACTGAGACAGGGAACATATTATTTAAAATTTCAACAAAAAGAACAGAAAGGTACTACTAAAATAGTATTGGAGTAAACAGAACATTATTGGCCTGGTTTAAAGAAACGGAGCAAAAACTCTACGAATGGGTATTAGTAGTTTGATAATAAGTATGTTATAGTGATAATTATTATTTTTCATCACAAATTCCTCTTTGTTTCATAGCTTAACCAATTAATGGCATAAAGTCGATGCTCCAATAGATGCTTCGTTTACATAGTTATGATATGTATTAAAGGTTTCTGTTTAATGGTTCGCTGTTGATTACTAGATTATTTTACTTACTGTAATTTTACTTACTGTAACTTCCAATCGTCACTTTCCGAAGCCTCAAGTACTTGTAAAGCGTCATTTTTGATACTCCGATTTCTAAGGCAATTTGGTTTACACCCATTTTGCCTTCTTTGTAATAAGTTTCGGCTAATATTGCTTTTTGTTCTGCTTCTTTGGTCATGCCTTGGCGGCGCCCACCTTTTCTGCCTCTGGCACGAGCAGCTTCTAAACCAGCTTTTGTTCTTTCTCTGATTAAGTCTCTTTCAAATTCAGCAAAGCAAGCAGAGATATTAAAAAATAATCGCCCCTGTGGTGTAGTTGTATCAATGGCGTCACTGATACTTTGAATACCAACTTGTTTGTCATTCAGTTGAGCAACTACTTCCAACAAATGTTTTAAAGATCTTCCCAATCTATCAAGTTTATAAACAACTACGATATCACCTTTGCGAAGCTGGCTTAGCATTTTAGTAAGTTCAACTCTATCTGTTTTCGCACCTGAAGCCGTTTCGGTAAAAATTATTTCACAACCAACTTTTGTCAAAGCATCAGTTTGCATTTCGAGGTTTTGGTCTTTGGTACTTACTCTAGCATATCCTATCTTCATTTGTATATAGTTATTCATATATGAGTAAAAATATTTATACTTTGAATAATATACAAGTATTTTATACAATTTGGAATGACTTTTGAGGGTTTTAGATTATTTCTCTAATAAATTTATTGAGGAGTAAAATTGTATAATTAAACGGACGTTTTAATATACTTATCTTTGTTATATGGAATATAGATTTATAAAATTAAGTCCAGAGGACGTAATTCTTTTGGAAATGACCTCAAAGACAAGTAAGAGGCACATATTAGACATAAATGCGATACGATTTTACTCAGTCATCTCGGGTATGATATAAAGAGTCTCTCTGGTCTCTATAAAGTACTTACCCATACTATCCGAGATTGGATGAACAATTGGATATCTAACGGATAAATGGTTTTTCACTAACTCCACCCTTACCTTATGGCTGGCAACCTAAAGATGAATATGTACGTATTTGCCCCAAAAAGAGTAAAAGACTTAATGTTTTTGGGTTACTTTTAATGGATATGACTTACAGCATATTCTAATAATGGAACAACCGCAGTCGAAGAAATAATGAGTCAAGTAAGCACTAAATTTAAAATTGATTTGGATGAAATTAAACATTTTACAAAATTCAAAACGTCGTTTAAATTTGAATGACTGCTTAATAGCTAGAAAGTAGAGATTCTTGATAAAAATGTTTTGCTGATGAAATGTATTTTTCAATTATTTAATGCAATTTATTGTTTTAATTAAAAGAAATATTCAAAGATGAAATTAGATATTAAGTCGTTGCATGAAAAATTCGGAAGTATGTTCGAGGTTGCACTATTAGAAGAATTAGTGGAATTTGGTAATTATATGGAAGTAGATGAGGGATTTATACTCATGAAACCTGGCGGTTATATACGAACTGTACCCATTTTATTAAGTGGTTCAGTCAAAATATTAAGAGCGGATTCAGAAGGTCGTGAGGCATTATTGTATTATTTGGGCGGAATGGATTCTTGTGCAATGTCGTTGAGTTGTTGCCTTGACCGCCGTAAGAGTGAAATCACAGCAATTGCCGATGAAAAAACCAAATTAATTGCGGTTCCTGTTGAAAAAATTGACGAATGGATAAGTAAATATTCCACTTGGAAACAATTTGTATTTATAACTTATCAAAAACGATTCGATGATTTGTTAGGTGTAATTGACCAGATTGCATTTCAAAAATTAGACGAAAGGCTTTTGGGATTATTAAATCGTAAATCGAAACAGTGTGGATGCAGTTTTTTTAATATTACCCATGAGGAATTAGCTCAAGAACTTGCCACTTCGAGAGAGGTTGTTTCTCGCTTATTGAAACAATTAGAAAGAATCGGGCGAGTGAAACTTTCTCGAAACAAAATTGAATTAATTGATATCGTTAAAACTTAATTTTTCTTGGCTTTATAATATTTGTCAATTTGCTCCCTTTTTTGAATTCATAGTTTTGCAAGACAATAATCAAACAAGTCTTTAAAATTATGAATTCTATTCAAATATTTGAGTTTTCTGCTTTTATCCTTATTGGAGTTAGTTTAGGTTTAATCGGTGGTGGTGGAAGTATCTTAACGCTGCCCGTTCTTGTTTATCTTCTTGGTTTTAGTCCCGTTCTTTGCTCGGCATATTCTTTATTTATTGTAGGTTGTTATTGGTACTTATTCTTCAAGATTTATCTAAGGGGAAAAACTCAAAAAAAATTCGGATAGTTCGTTTTAATGATGGGTATTTATAGCATTACTAAAGAAATATTCTTCAGATAATCTAAAAAAACCAGATGTGTAATAAATGTTACAGACTTTTTTGGGGGGAATTACTAATTTTAAAATATCAAATTAAGTAACAAGAATGATGTTTTTTTTAACACGTATATGATAAGAGTTTGGCTCAGTCGAGCTATTTTATTGGATGTCAAAAAGCTGGCGTTGCCATTGTCATTGATACCAAAAGAGATGTGGATACCTATCTTGAAATCGCCAAAAAAAATAATAGGATAATCAATCAAGCAACTGAAATGCATATTCACGCTGATTTTCTTACAGGAACCCGTGAATTGGCAGCTATCACAGGCGCAGAAATGTAACTTTCGGACGAACGTGGTAAAGATTGGCAATATGAGTTTGCTCACACAGGACTTAAAAATGGAAGTATAATAACGGTTGTAAATTTAACTTTGGAAGTAATCTACACGCCTGGTCATACGCCTGAAAGTATCAGTTTTTATTGACTGACAAACCGGCAAGTCTTGAGCCTGTGATGTTATTCACGGGAGATTTTGTATTTGTTGGCGATATGGGTCGTCTTAATTTATTGGAAAAGGCCTCAGGATTAATAGTAACAATACAATTATCCACAAAGCAAAATATTTTGTGAGCTGTGCTGTAGAGAAAATGACTTCTGAAGCATAAAAGTTTTGTAATTTTTTGGTTAGTTCAGAATCACGAATAGAGATTTCCGTGATTTTTTGTTTTGTGTAACTTTAGTCACTGTACTGTGGAGTAGCTATGGCTAATTTTACAAAAGTTAATTTTATCAAATAATTATCATGTCAGCACAAATAAATTCTATGCCACGAATCGGCGATATTACTCCCGATTTTGAAGTAGTTACTACCATAAGAAAATTAAAAATATCAGATTATAATACCAATAAATGGGTAATTTCCTTCTCACATCCAGCCGATTTTACGCCAATTTATACAACCGAAATGACGGGTTTTGCTAATGAACAAGAACGTTTTTTTGATGCTCATAATTGTAATTTGTTGGGATTGAGTATTGATAGTATTCACTCCCATATGGATCTCTACTTAGTTAAGAAATTGCTGTAATTTAAATTGGGCGTTTTAACCACTTTTTTATAGATTTTTTATCGTATGTGTAACAAATATCACGTATTAATTAGGAAGGAATAATCAATTTTACATATCATTTTAATATTTAATCTTAACAAAGCAATGTTCGATTTTTTAAAAACAAAAAAGAATTATGAGGATGTAAGTGCCGTTACTTTCAATAGATTAATGAGTGAAACTAACGGTATAATTCTGGATGTGAGAACTCCCGCAGAATTTAAACAAAGTGGTATTGATGGAGCAATAAACATTGACAGTATGGGGAGTGATTTTGCCAAAAAAATAGAAGAACTTGATAAAAGTAAAACTTACTTTGTCTATTGTCGGAGTGGCAATCGGAGTGGTAGTGTGTGTAAATTAATGGGTAATGTTGGTTTTGAGAATTTATATAATCTATCAGGAGGGTTGATGAGATGGCCATTTTTAAAATAAATATATTGAAAGCAATTGCACAACAGTGGAATTTCATGAGAATTCTGCGTTTGGTGCTAGGTATTTGGGGGATTTACTCCTCAATTACAGATAGTCAGCCATTATTTGGTATTTTGGGCGGAATCCTCGTTGTGCAAGTGCTTTTAAATATTGGTTGTTGTGGAAGTCGTGGTTGTAAAATTCTGCAAAACAAAAATCCAACTAGAACTGATATTAAAGAAACCGGAAATGAAGAAGTTAGGTCGCAATAAAATCCTTATTTTAGGAGTAGTTTTGGGAGGAATAGGAGGATACTTTTATTGGAAAGAAATAGGCTGTATTACGGGAAATTGCCCGCTTAAATCAAAATGGCAAAGGATGGTTCCTTATGGAATGTTTACGGGCTACATTATTTCTGATTTGATTCAATCCTATTGGAAACGCTTTAAAAGAAAAGGGGAAATTCCAACCAGATAATAATATGAAAACAAGATTTTTAGTAGGGGGGTGCTTTATCTTTTTTTCTATATGATTGTTCTGACGGACAGTCAAAAAGCAGCAAATTATCAGCAATAGATTTTGCCAATAAGGCGAATGAATTGCCCACTTCCCCGATTATTGACGTAAGAACATCCGATAAATTTTCAAAAGGGCATCTTCAAAAAGCAAAGAATGTGGATTGGAACAACAAGGATTTTGATAAACAAGTGACTTTGCTCGATAAATCTAAACCCGTATTTGTTTATTGTTTGAGTGGTGGAAGAAGTTCTTCGGCAGCCAATCAAATGAGGAGATTTAAAAAAAATAAAGCTGATAAAGTAGTAGTTATACGGATTAACGCCGATGATAATCAAGCCCTTTGTAAGGAACTGAAAATAGGCGCACTTCCTATTTTACAAGTATTTAAGAATCAAAAACTTACATGGTCGAATATTGGGTTTATTGATAAAAAAGAGGTTGAAAAGGAACTTTAACATTGAACTTATAGAAGAAGATTTTAAAATCAACATTGTGATAACATAAAATGTGACGTTTATTTATGAAATCAAAAGCCCTAAAAATTACAGCCGCTTGTTGTATTTGTACCTTATTTTTACGGCTCTGTATTTTATTATTAAATTTTTTAATTAAACCAAATAACTAAAATAATGAAAAAAAATATGGGCGGCGCTGACCGTATTATCCGAATTATTGTGGCAATATTTGCTTTGGCTCTGTATTTTACAGGTACTATTACAGGCACAATTGGTATCGTCACACTTGTGGTAGCTGGCATTTTTTTGCTAACAAGTTTTGCTAGTTTTTGCCCTTTGTATAGCATTTTTGGTATGAATACTTGTGGTGTAAAATAATTAATTCAATTCCCTTTATCTCCTTGGGTTTCAATAGTACAATCAGCCGCACCTGCTAAACATGAAATGCAGTGACCCAACATGGGGTTTTGATTACTTTTTATTCCGCTTTTGGTTGGTAAAATAGAACAAGGTTAATCTATTATGTCGTTCCTACAGTTGGTAATAATACCCTTGTAAGTATAAAATTAGGCTGGTATTCCTTGATTTTATTAATACTTCACATTTTGCTGCTACAATTTCTTTAATGGCGAAGACGAATATCGTGAATACGTTTGAGCCATTAAGGCATTTACTTCATTAGTATAATTCTCGTTTGGTGATGATGTATCAGCCGATTATGATAAATACTTACAGAAAAGGAGATCAAAAGCAGTTTTTGATTGATGTTAGTGAATCTCAGACAAGTATTCGCTCTTGGATTTGGACACGAATAATTGTATTTTTTGTTGGGCTGTCTTTTATTCTTAGAGATCCTTAATAACCTAAATTATGAATATACTGATAGATATACGTGAAACGTGACAACAATCAGAAAATGGAAATAATAGATTAAAAACAGTCTTTTAGAAACCTAAAAAGGTACAATAAGCTTAACGAATACCTCAGTCAAATTAATCATAGTCTCAAAAGATAAACGGCTATTTCAAATTTAATTAACGTAACAAGTTTTTGATAATTCGTACATATCATTCCATAAACAGTACAAATCAATCATTGTGATAATTGTCATTTCTATCTCTAAATAATACTTCCAATTTTGAGATAGAAATATAACTTAAACATATATGAAACGTACATGCTCATCAAATAAATGTCCTTGAATGATATTTCGTCATAATGGAGTAAAAATATTAAATCAAAAAACATTTTAACAAAATATTACAATGAAAATAGAACAAATTTATACTGGCTGTTTAGCGCATGCTGCCTACTATCTTGAAAGTAATGGCGAGGTAGCAATATTTGACCCGCTTCGTGAAGTGCATCCCTACATTAAAAAGGCAGAAAAAGCCCATTCCAAAATTAAATATGTGTTTGAAACACATTTTCATGCTGATTTTGTGAGTGGTCATTTGGATTTAGCTCAAAAAACCGGGGCAACAATAGTTTATGGTCCAACGGCAAAGCCAGTCTTTGAAGCTACAATTGCTGAGGATAATCAGATATTTGAGGTTGGAAGTTGTAAGGTAAAGGTCATTCATACACCAGGGCATACCTTGGAAAGCACGACTTATCTATTGATTGATGAAAATGGGAAGGAAAGTGGCTTAATCACAGGAGACACGCTTTTCATTGGAGATGTTGGTCGCCCTGACTTAGCTCAACACGTAATTGCCGACCTAACCCAAGAAAAATTGGCAGGTTATTTATTTGATTCTTTACGGAATAAAATAATGCCTTTATCGGATGATTTGATTGTGTATCCAAATCATGGTGCAGGGAGTGCCTGTGGTAAAATGATGAGTAAAGAAACTACCGATACTTTGGGTAATCAAAAGAGGTTAAATTATGCTTTACGTCCAGATATGACTAAAAATGAGTTCATAAAAGCAGTTTTAACTGGTCTAACGGCACCCCCTGCTTATTTTCCAAAAAATGTTTTGATGAATATTAAAGGATATGAAAGTATGGACGTAGTCATTGAAAGAGGTGAAAAATCACTTTCACCAACTGATTTTGAATTGGTTGCCAATGAAACAAATGCGTTGATTTTAGATAGTCGTCAGACGGATGATTTTGCGGCTGGTTTTATCCCAAATAGTATCAACATCGGCTTAGATAGTAATTTTGCTATGTGGGTTGGCGAGCTAATTCCCGATATTAAACAGGAAATTTTATTAGTAACAGATGAAGGCAAAGAAGAAGAAACCATTACACGATTAGCACGTGTTGGGTATGACCATGCCATTGGATTTTTGAAAGGTGGTTTTGAGGCTTGGAAGTTGTCAGAAAAGGATTTTGAAACCGTAGATAGAATTTCTGCCGACGAATTTGCTCATAAATATTCAAGCGAACCACTGATAGTTCTTGATGTAAGGAAAAAAAGCGAATATGATTCAGAGCATATTGTAAATGCTGTGAATATTCCCTTAAATGAAATTAATGACCATTTGGCAGAAATACCCAAAGACAAGCCATTTATACTGCACTGTGTTGGGGGCTATCGAAGCATGATTGCGGCTTCTATTTTAAAACAAAGAGGATGGGATAATTTTGTGGATGTGAAAGGCGGTTTTACAGCAATTGCTCAAACAAATGTCCCAAAAACAGCTTATGTTTGCCCAACAACACTTTTATAACTCCTATATTTACCATACCAAAGCCAGTAATTCTTAATTGATTATTGGCTTTTTTGATGAATGCGTTCGGGGAGTTTTGAAACTCAATAATTATTCATTAATAGGTATTTAAATATAAACAAGCAGTATCTGTGTTTAGTAGATATGTACAATTTTTAATTGATATGTAACAAATGTCACAAACCAATCTGTATTAAAATCATTAAATTTGTTTGGATCGAAAAATTAAACCATTTATTAAGAATGTCAAAACACGATTACGGAAATAAAACGGATAAAATTCGCAGTTCTCTCCAAATGATAATGGGTTTACTCGGTGCTGTTTTCCTTTTGATGTTTACGCTAATTTATTTTTTTATTTTTGGGTTTCCAAGTTCAACTTCTGATGAGGTTGGATTAGTTAAGAAGAAATATATTCAACCTGATTCAAATTTTGTTCATCTTTGGAATGCTCCAGCTGATTGGCGAATGATGAAACTTGAACCAGGAGAGCAAGAAAAAGTAAAATACGGACGTGAATTAATTGCTCATACTGCCGATTATTTGGGACCTAAAGGTTCCATAAAACATATTTCTAATGGTATGAATTGCCAAAATTGCCACTTGAAGGCAGGTACGCAACCATGGGGGAATAATTATGCTGCCGTTCAAGCAACTTACCCCAAATTTAGAGAACGTTCTGGTAGTAAAGAAAACCAAATCAAACGTGTAAATGACTGTTTTCAGCGGAGTTTGAATGGTATTGGACTTGATTCAAATAGCAAAGAAATGGAATCAATTTTAGCATATATGAAATGGCTTGGAACGGATGTTCCGAAGAAAAAAACACCCCGAGGTTCAGGTATTTTCAAAATGAAAGACTTAAAAAGAGCTTGTGACCCTATTTTGGGAAAAGCGGTGTACGAACAAAAGTGCCAAAGTTGCCATCAAAATAATGGACAAGGTGTTTTGGCGGAGAATGGCAAAAACTATATTTACCCACCACTTTGGGGAAAAAATAGTTATAATATTGGGGCGGGATTATTCAGAATTTCAAATTTGGCAGGATACGTTAAATATAATATGCCATTTGGTGTGACCTATGAAAAAACGCAACTTTCCGACCAAGATGCTTGGGATGTGGCGGCTTTTATTAATTCAATGCCTCGCCCCACAAAAGATTTAAGTAAAGATTGGCCCAACGTGGCGGGGAAACCATTCGACCATCCTTTTGGGCCTTACGTTGACCCATTTTCTGAAAGTCAGCATAAGTTTGGGCCTTACAAACTCATTAAAGAGTGGAAAGAGAAGCATAAAGACTTAAAAGTTAAAAACCCATCAATAGCAAAATTATGAAAAGAATACTCTTAATTCTATCATTATTGACAGCTGGATTTGTCAATAATGCAAATGCTCAAGCCAAAGAGAAAGAACATAAAATTGTATTTCATTTAGCATCGAGCGATACACTCGTACATAAATCCTTGGTTAAGCAAATTAACAATGTTTTGGATTATTGGAAAACGGCTAAAATTGAAGTTGTTGTTCACAATAATGGTATAGGGTTTATGAAAATTGAAGAAGCCAAAACTGCCAAAGAGATACAATCGCTTACTGAAAAAGGTGTTGTGTTTGCGGTTTGTGAAAACACAATGAAACAACGTCATTTGGAAAAAAAGCAAATACTTCCTTCTGCCACTTTTGTCCCTGTTGGTATTGCTGAAATTGTATTGAAAGAGGAAGACGGTTGGTCATATATAAAAGCTGGGTTTTAAAAAACGAGTTTTGTAAAAAAATAACCTATTACATAGTTTTCAGACAAGATGCCAAAATTTTGGATGCTCCCCAAGAATTGTTAAGCAAAGTTTATGGCGTTGATTATAAATTTGTTTGAGTGTAACAATTGTCACGAACTCTAAAATATCCTGATTCTAATTTTGTAAAATATTATTTTGCAAAATTAGATGAAGAGAAAAATTACGATTATAATATTGCTACTCTTATGGGCTAATATTAATTATAGTCAGGATATTAATGATAGAAATGGCATTGTAAAAGATACCAATAATCTTGCGGAAGCATTTTTAAAAGGAACGTTTTATGGACAATTTCGTCTATTGTCCATCGTAACCAATAATCAGAATGAGCTTTCCGATTATCATGCCACTGCCGTAGGTTTAGGTTTTGGTTATCAGTCAGCTTATTATAAAGGATTCCAGATAAATATTGGGTGCTTTCTGACACAAGATATTGTTTCATCCGATTTTACAGTTCAAGACCCAACAACCAAGGCAAACAACCGTTATGAAGTTGGAATGTATGATTTAGCGGATGTAAATAGGAAAAACTTACTCTTTCGTTTACAGATGTTTTATCTGAAATATAGGTTCAAGAATTCATCGGTTTTAGTTGGTAATTATACTCCCCAAAATCTATTTATCAATGCCCAAGACGGAAGAATGTCACCCACTATGGTTCAAGGAGTGGTATTAACCCTAAACCCAAATAAAAAGATTCAAATTAAATTAGACTTAATTTTGGGTGTTTCTCCACGTTCAACTACTCATTGGTATTCAGTTGAAAACTCACTGGGATATTATCCATCTGGGGTCAATTTGAACGGGACAAAGTCACAATATTTTGGTAATATTTCAAGTGCAGGGATTGGGATATTGGATGTAAATTATATGCCCATTCCACGGTTAAAGATATTAATGGGCAATATTTTAGCGGAAAACATTTTCAATACGGCTTATATTAAAGCAGAATACACTCATAACCTTAATAATACTCAGAAGTTTTTGATTGGAGCGATGTTTATCACTCAGAATTCGGATGGAAACGGTGGAAATTCGGATATCTTGAAGACATATTATCCAACTCATAATAAATCAAATATCATTAATGCCAGAATTAGATATACTACTAAAATGGTTGAAAGTTCCATTAATTTTGGCAGAATTACAGCGGATGGACGGTATTTAATGCCTCGTGAATGGGGTGTTGAACAGTTTTATACTTTTCTACCAAGAGAACGAATAGAAGGTTCGGGGGATGTTTGGGCATATTCGGCAAAAATAGCTAAAAACTGGTTCAATAAGTCGCTCAAAACTGAATTGGGTTATGGATATTATAGGCTTCCCGATGTCAAAAATACGAACCTGAATAAGTACGGAATACCTTCATTTTCGCAATTTACAGCTTCTATAAATTATCAATTTAGAGGATTTTTAAAGGGAACAAATGCTCAATTTCTTTATGTTCAAAAAAATAATCAAGGTGAGATATACGACAATGAGCGCTATATAATTAATAAAGTAAATATGTCACAACTAAATTTTATACTCAACTATCAATTTTAATTAATGCAAAACATTTTAGATATTATTCGTAACCCGTGGCCTTGGTATCTGGCTGGTCCAATGATTGGTTTAACAGTACCAATGCTTTTATTAATTGGCAATAAATCTTTCGGAATTTCATCATCACTTCGTCACGTTTGTGCCGCTTGCTTTCCTGCTGATATATCCTTTTTTAAGTATGATTGGAAAAAAGAAATTTGGAATTTAGTATTCGTTTTAGGCACTTTTTTGGGCGGAATGATTGCAACAAATTTATTAGCCAATCCTAACACATTTGTTATTTCACAAGCCACAATTACGGATTTGAGAGCCTTAGGAATTCAAGATTTTTCTGGTATAATGCCCGTTGATTTATTCAGTACAGCTGTTTTATTTTCATTAAAAGGCTTAATTTTCTTCGTATTAGGTGGTTTCTTGGTAGGTTTTGGTACCCGTTGGGCGGGTGGTTGTACTTCTGGACACGCTATTATGGGGCTTTCAAATTTACAAGTTCCTTCGCTAATCGCCACTTGTTGTTTCATGGTTGGCGGTTTTACAATGACCCATTTATTAATGCCTTACATTTTTAAATTATTCTAAAAATCACATTTCAAAATGAAAAATACACAAATAAAATCAAGTCCAATACAGAACAACGATCCTTTTGTATGTGATGCACCAAATGATATAACAAAAAAAGAAACTTGGACAGATAATCTTAAATATCTATTCGTAGGAATTATGTTCGGAATTGTTTTTGTGAAAGCCGAAATCGTATCTTGGTTCAGAATTCAAGAAATGTTTCGTTTACAAAGTTTCCACATGTATGGGGTTATCGGCAGTGCAGTGATTGTAGGAATGATTTCAGTATTTTTGATTAAGGAGTTTAATATCAAAACCTTAGATGGAGAAAGAGTTGTTTTTCATCCTAAAAAATTTCAAAAAGGTCAAATCTTCGGAGGGCTTATCTTTGGATTAGGCTGGGCAATTACAGGAGCCTGTCCTGGCCCATTATTTGCACAAATTGGTAGTGGATATGTGGTCGTAATAGTTACTTTATTGAGTGCAATTGCGGGTACATGGACGTATGGTTATTTCAAAGAAAAATTACCAAATTAAATTCATAAAACATGGAAAATTCTAATCGTAAGAGCCATTGGGAAAATATTTATCAAACTAAAAATTTGACGGACGTTAGTTGGTATCAATCCAAACCAGTAACTTCTTTATCATTTTTTGACAAATTTAAGGTACCCCAAAATGCCAAAATTATTGATGTAGGCGGGGGAGATAGCCTTTTGGTTGATTTTCTTTTGGATAAGGGTTATACTGATTTAACAGTTTTAGATATTTCGGAATCATCTTTAAAAAAAGCTCAAGACAGATTAGGAAATCGTGCAATACTTGTGAAATGGATTGTTACGGATGTTACTGAGTTTGTACCAAATGAAAAGTATGATTTTTGGCATGATAGAGCTGCATTTCATTTTTTAACCAATGATTCTGAAATTCAGAATTATTTGAAAAATATAAATGAGAATATAGCACATTTGGGAATTTTAGTATTGGGCACTTTCTCAGAAAAAGGACCTAACAAATGCAGCGGAATAGCGATAAAACAGTATTCAAAAAAAACTTTAGTGAAAACAATCGGCAATTATTTTAAGAAGGTAGTTTGTTTAACTGAAAACCATGTAACGCCATTTGATACTATTCAGAACTTTGTATATTGTAGTTTCATTAAAAATGAGATGGCTTCTTGAAAATAATACTATCTATAATAAACCTCAAAAATGGGTTTTAAAGTCATAGATTATGATGAAAGCCAATTTAATGTCGATCCCATTGATTTACTTTATTTCGTTGTGCCTTGCATCTTTTTACTAACTACATTTTTTTCAGAATAGCCCGCAGAATATGGATAAATATTTTTGTTTTTTACGACAAAGAAAAAGCTGAATTGCTATTTCCCCAATGATTAATTTAATGATATATTGATAGAAATACTGAGTTTTTTCATAAATAATAGTTTATATGTGATATTTGTCACCGAATAACCACTTATAATTATACAATTTTGATAAAATTCATAACTCAATATATTTAATCCATGAGTAAGCATTATCAAATTCTTATCGTAGGTGGGGGAAACGCAGGTCTATCTGCAGCGGCTCAACTCCTTATACAAAAATCTTCTTTAAATATCGGGATTATTGAGCCATCAGAGAAGCACTATTATCAACCTGCCTGGACGTTGGTAGGTGCGGGAGAGTTTGATATTAATGCCACTGAAAAACGAATGGCTGATTATATCCCCAAAGGAGCTAATTGGATAAAAGATGCTGTGAGTACCTTCCAACCAGAGCAAAATCAATCAACATGTAAAAGCGGTAAAAAATATACCTACGATGCCCTAATCGTTGCTCCTGGTATACAAATTGATTGGGGGAAAATAAAAGGATTTAAAGAAACACTTGGGAAAAATCAGGTTTCAAGTAATTATTCCTTTGACGTAGCTCCTTATACGTGGGAACTTATCAAGAATTTTGAGGGAGGAACAGCTGTATTTACCAATCCATCCACACCGATAAAGTGCGGTGGAGCTCCTCATAAAATCATGTATTTAGCTTGCGATTATTGGCGCAAGAAAGGTATTTTGGATAAATGTAATGTACATTATATTTCTGGTGCAAGTGTTATTTTTGGTGTAAAAGAATATGCCGTAACATTGTCTAAAGTAGTAGCAAAAAATAATATTCATGTCCATTTTTTTAGTAATACCGTAGAAATCGATGGAGCTAACAAAACGGTTTATTATGAAGAAAAAAATGCAGATGGTTTCACTGAACTCAAAGAAATGAAGTTTGATATTTGTCATGCTGTACCACCTCAATCAGCCCCTGATTTTATTAAAAATAGTCCATTAGCGGATGCTAATAATCCACTTGGTTACGTTGAAATCAACAAAAATACGATGCAACATAGTCGTTTTCCTAATGTTTTTGCATGTGGAGATAGTGTAAATGCCCCTTGTAGTAAAACGGGAGCAGCCATCAGAAAACAAGTTCCAGTTGTTGTAGAAAATCTGTTGTCATTTTTGAACAATAAAGAATGTGGTGCCCAATATGATGGATATAGCGCTTGTCCAATTCCTACACAGTATGGCAAATTGATGTTAGCAGAGTTTGACTACACCAATACGCCTAAAATGACTTTCCCATTTGACCAAGCAGTCCCAAGATGGACGATGTGGATTATGAAAAAATATTTATTGCCTTGGTTATATTGGAACAAAATATTAAAAGGTAGGGCTTAAAACAAAAGCTTGCTTAAATCGATTTTCAGGGCTTTTATCGCTATGATTCGGGTGATTAGGATGGTTTTATCAAACCTCGAAAATTTGATAAAACCTCTTTCATTTAAACGATTCTCAACTAATATTTTGGCAATAGCAGCTCTACCATTTTTGGGGGACTTAATGACTCATTTTCCTTTGATACAAGGATTATTCAAATACTTATGACATGGGAAAACACAATTAAAGAATTGCCGTATTGAGTAATTGTTTTTTGGTTCTTAACAATTATTGGCGTAATCACTAATCCCATTAAGTTATTCAATTGTACTTTCAAATAAGTACAATTGGATCTAGTAAAAATTATATTAATTGGGGGTCTTTCTATAATTCAAAACCAATTCATCATCATATATTTAGCATTAAAACCTAAGTATTTAAAAATTTACTATCACATGTATATATTCATTAGAAACAAAAAATGTTTCTTTTAATATTGAGTGTTATTACTATGTGAAATCTTATATAATTCCACTATCCTCAATTTATTGTTAGGTGGAATTACAGTATCAATCGACTGACTCCATTTCAATAATTCCAAAGCATTTACAAAAGCAGTATCCTTAGCGAATACTTCTTTGATGTTCTTTCGATTCAACCAAATGATTTCTGATTCAGGAGATTTACTGAAATAATATAAGTCATGATTACCGCTATCATCAAGTA
This sequence comes from Arcicella aquatica, assembly GCF_034928825.1. Lineage (NCBI taxonomy): Bacteria > Pseudomonadati > Bacteroidota > Cytophagia > Cytophagales > Flectobacillaceae > Arcicella > Arcicella aquatica. Next base: position 18,456 of record NZ_JAYFUL010000032.1, read on the forward strand.
CAGATTTTTGATAAATCCAAAGGCCCTCATAGTTTAGCAGTTCAAAAAGTTCACCATTTCTAAAAACCCAATCATGCCCATTTTGTCTAAACCCCCACACATTTCTTAAATAGATTCGCGTTGTAAGATTCGGCATTTTGATTTCAATCGTATTCAACCGAGGTAATTTTAGTTGATAGCCTTCTTTTTTATTTTGAAAACTATAGCTTAATCGGTGTAGGTTAAAGTCTTGAAGAGAATGGTAAACCCCGTTATCAGGAATTACATCCTTGGATGTTAGGTTTTGACCTAACAATACCTCTCCATTTGTCATCATCAAGATGACAAATGCTAGCAGATAAACTCTCATTATGTTATTCTTAGAAGTTAGTTTCAGATACTTTTAAAGAAGTTCCAGCTTTCATTTCATCATTAGCTGTTTTCAAAACAATATCACCTTTGTGTATATCTCCAAAAATCTCTGTTTTACCATCTGTTTCAATGCCTTTTTTTACATCTATCCATTTTGATTTTCCCCCTTCTATTTTTACAACAAAGCATTTCTCCATAGTGGTGGTCACGGCTGAACTTGGCACTATAAGTGATTTATGCCCTCTTTCAATCGGTAAAATCACCTGTGCATACATACCAGAAACTAAATTCATCTTTTGATTTGGCACTTCAATTTCAATGATTTCAGAACGAGTTTGTCTATCTACATTCTGAGCAATACGACTCACTTTTCCATTGAAAACCTTATCGGGCGAGCTCATCACAGTAAAAGTTACTAATTGATTTTTATGAATATCTTCAACATATCTTTCAGGAACTGGTATCTGTAAACGTAGCTTATTCTCTTGCTTAATGCTAAAAAGTGGCATCGCATTTTTATCATTGGGCCCTACAAAAGCACCTGGCGATAATTTACGATTTGTAATTACGCCATCAAACGGAGCTTTTACTTTAAGATAACTATTCATTTCAAGAATTGATTGATAAACTGCACTTGTACCCAACAACGAAAGACTATCTGCCACAGTTTTTGAACGAGCCACGTCTATGTCATTGGGCGATACTGCCCCAAGGGTTTGAGCCGCTTTTAATAAACGACGAAATACAGATTTACTTGCCATCAATTGAGCTTCGGAAGCACGTACTTTGGCATAAGCTTCTGCTAGTTGAGCATTGAGTTCGGGGGCTTCTAATTCTGCGAGTATATCACCAACCTTTACATGGTCACCGATATCTGCATGGATTTTTTTAATATAACTATTCACTTTAGAGAATAATTCTGTTTCATAGAAACTCATTAATTCCCCAGGAATATGAAGTTCTTGTGTGGGTATGGTTTCTGCTACTTTTACAACTGGATAAACTATATCTTCACTATCCGAAATATTATCCTTAGTTTCAGTAGCTTGTGAAGAATTACAAGCATTTAAAAATGGAACCGTTGCAACAATAGCAAAGAGAAAAATGATTTGACGTTTCATGAATTTTGGTTTTTAAACGTTTTCAACTAATACATTTTGATGGTCATAGTATTCACTATCAATATCTTCTGGATTGAGAGATACCGATTTGACCGAAGTTTTTCCTTGAATCGAAGCAAATACTAAAGGCAAAATTAGCAATGCGGCAAAAGTAGAGGCTACTAACCCACCGATTACTGCTCTTCCAAGCGGAGCACTTTGTTCGCCAGATTCGCTCATTCCACTCGCCATTGGAATCATACCAACAACCATTGCAATGGAAGTCATCAAAATAGGCCGTAAACGAACTGCACCAGCTACTCTTGCTGCTTTTTGTGCATTTTTATAGGTTAATCTAAGACTTTCGGCATTAGTTACTAACAAAAGTGCATTGGCTACTGATACCCCAACAGACATAATAATACCCATATAAGATTGTAGGTTTAAGGTGCTGCCTGTCATTAATAAAATACTAATTGAACCCGCCAATACCGCTGGTATAGTCACTAATACAACTAATGAAACCTTGAACGACTGATAATTGGCTGCCAATAATAAAAATATTACAACAACCGCTAATGCCAACCCTATGCTCAAACTACCAAGCGTATCTTCTAATAATTTTGCCATACCTTTTAGGGCTACCACTGTCCCTTGGGGAGGGATTCCTGCGGCTTTAATGGCATTATTAACATCCATGGTAGCACTGCCTAAATCCTTTTTGAAAATATTGGATGAAACCGTAATAATTCGCCGAGGGCCAACTCTATCATATTCGCCAGGAATTGTTACTTTTTTGATACTGGCTACATCACCTAGCGTAGGTCTTAATTGGCCAGCCACCAAGGGAATATTCTCTATATCCTCTACTGAAGACATTTGATATTCGGGCAATTGTACTTGAACTTGATAAGCAAAGCCTTTCTTTTGGTCTAGCCAAAAGTTTTTAGCAGTAAATCTACTAGATGATGTAGCTGCCACTAACGATTTTGCTACTTCATCTGCCGAAAGTCCAAATTGTGAAACCCTCACTCTATCTACTTGAATATCAAAGGTTGGATAATTAAGTGGTTGATTGATTCTAATATCACGGAGATATGGTATCTTCTTTAACTGGCTTATCAGTTTATTAGCAAATTGCTGTCCATCACCCAAATCCTTACTCCCAATCATGATTTCAATCGGAGTTAATGCTCCTTGGCTCATGATTTTATCCGTAAGTTCAATTGGTTCAAAAGACACATTGGTTTCTGGCATTTGCCGATGAATGCTGTTTCTTATTTTTTCTTTGAGTTCATCCAAGGATTTTACCTTATACCCCTCTCCTAAATTCACCTGTAAAACAGCTTCATGTGGTCCTGCATTAAATACATACAAAGCACTAGTACCATAACTTGATGGTGTCATTCCCACAAAGGCAGAAGTAATATCAACATTCTTGTCTCCAACGATAGACTTAATAATGTCTATTGTTTTAATAACAGTCTGTTCAGTCTTTTCTATTCTTAAACCTTGTGGGGCAATTAATCTTAATTGAAATTGCCTAGAATGGTCAAGTTTGGGCATCATATCTTTACCAATGGTCAGAAAGCCAAAAACAAGTATGCCAAAACTGAGAATCAAATAAAGTGGGATTACGATTACTTTTTTGTCTAATAGAATATCTAACAAATGCAAATATTTTATTTTAAAGCGTTCAAATCCAGTGATTTTCTGCAAATTTCTTTCTTCATAATGCTCCATTTTTGTTTCTTGTACATTAGATAAATCATTCAAGATTTCCTTTGCATGGGGTGTTTTATGTTCATGTCCCTTCAACCACCAGTTAGATAATACAGGTACAAGCGATTGCGAGAAAATATACGAGGCCACCATCGAAAAGCCTACCGCCAATGACAGTGGCATAAACATTCCTTTGGGTACTCCATTCATCAATAAAGCAGGTGCAAATACTGCCAAAATACAAAGTGTAATAAGTAAAAGTGGGAAGGATACTTCACGGGTAGCATCCAAAATAGCTCTTGATTTAGTTTTGCCCATCTCTAGATGCTGGTGGATATTTTCGATTACTACTGTGGCTTGATCTACCAAAATACCAATTGCCAAGGCTAGGCCTGATAGCGTCATGATATTAATAGTCTGTCCAGCCATATTCAAAGCCAATATGGCGGCAAGCAATGAAATTGGTATCGTAACTATTACCACTAAGGAACTCCTCAAATCTCCTAAAAATAAATACACTACCAAGCCTGTGAGTAAAGCCCCTATTAAACCTTCGGAGGCCAAACTTTCGACGGCATTGATTACATAAACAGACTGGTCAAATTCATATTGTAATTTTATATAATCGGGTATTAATGACTGCATTTCAGGGAGTTTTGCTTTCAAAGCATTCACCACATCCATGGTAGATGCATCAGAAGTTTTGGTTAGCGGAATATAGACTGAGCGTTTCCCATTCACCAAAGCATAACCTACAGTTACATCTGAAGCATCTTCAACCGTAGCAATATCATGTAGAAAAACGGTTGGTCCTGATCCTTTGTGCAAGGGTATATTTAAAAAGTCCTCTACTTTTCCCATTACAGAATTCATAGGAGTCATGTAAGTATAGTCGCCAACCCTTACATTTCCTGCTGGTGTAATCTGGTTGTTTTTCATAACAGCCTGAACAATTTCGTCTATAACGTGGGATATGATTAAATATGCACGCAGTAGGGGGTACTTCCATATTGGTAGAGGCTCAGGGGCAAATTCAATCGTTGCCTATTGTTTAGAGATAACCGATGTTGACCCAATTTTACTTGATTTATACTTTGAAAGGTTCATTAATCCAAGTAGAACCTCTCCGCCAGACTTCGACTTGGACTTTAGTTGGGATGAAAGAGATGAGATTATCGACTACATTTTTAAACGCTATGGAGCAGACTATGTTTGCTTACTTGCAACCCATGTAACCTTTCATTATTCATCTGCATGTAGAGAACTTGGTAAGGTTTTCGGGCTTCCCAAACATGAGATAGATGAATTAGTAAGTAGTTTCAAAGAAAACCCTTTAAATTCTTATACAAGACTTATTCTTAGGTACGGTAAATTAATGGAAGATTTTCCTAACTATTTAAGTATTCATGCAGGGGGTATCTTAATAAGTGAAGAAAAACTATCGAATTACACATCATTATTAGCTATACCGAAAGGTTTTGTAATATCTGAATATGACATGTACACGTGTGAGGATATTGGTTTTGCAAAGTTTGATGTTCTTTCTCAAAGAGGTTTAGGTCACATTAAGGATACAGTAGATTTAGTGTGGAAAAATAAGAGAATTAATATTGACATCCATGCGATACAGGATTTCAAAGATGATGAAAACATTAAAAATCAACTTAAAAAACATGAAACAATGGGATGTTTCTACATAGAATCTCCTGCCATGCGACAACTCATTTGGAAGTTAAAATGTGAAGACTATATTACATTAGTAGCCGCTAGTTCAATTATTAGACCAGGTGTTGCTAGTTCAGGAATGATGGGAACTTTTATAAAACGTCATCTCAACCCAGAAACTGTAGAATATATCCATCCCAAAATGGAAGAACTTCTATCTGAAACCTATGGTGTAATGGTATATCAGGAGGACGTCATAAAGGTTGCTCATAGTTTCGGAGGTTTATCATTAGCTCAAGCTGATGTACTTAGGAGAGGAATGTCTGGGAAATATAGGTCTAGGTTAGAATTTGATAAAATAGTTGAGCAGTATTTTGAGAATTGTAAAAGATTTGGGTACGATGATGATATTGCTAAGGAGGTTTGGAGGCAGATACAGAGCTTTGCTGGTTATAGCTTTTCAAAAGCTCATTCTGCAAGCTATGCCGTGGAAAGTTATCAAAGCCTTTACTTAAAAACATATTTTCCGCATGAATTTATGGTCGGGGTAATTAATAACTTCGGAGGGTTTTATGAAACTGAGTTCTATATACATGAAGCAAAAAGAGTGGGTGCAATAATTGAGCTACCAGATATTAATGAGAGCAATTTATTGACGACCTTAAAAGGTAGGAGTATTACGCTAGGCTTTATTCATGTAAAAGGACTAGAAAAGACAACAATCAATCAAATAATTATGCAACGTAATGTTAGACCATTTAGCTCTTTTGATGATTTCTGTAAGAGGGTTTACATCGGACTTGAGCAAATAATTATCCTGATTAGGATTTCAGCCTTTAGAATGTTTGGATATTCAAAAAAAGAACTGCTTTGGGAAGCACATTTTAAAGTAAACAAAAAGACCACATTGCAACCTTCAGAGTTATTTTATGTAGAAGATCTACATTATCAATTGCCAGCACTCTATCACCATCCTGCTGAAGACATTTATGACGAATTTGAACTTCTTGGATTTACCTTACAAAATCCTTTTTTATTGGTTTTTCAAAAGCCAAATTGTATATTTTTTGCAAGTAATTTATCAACTGGAATCGGTAAATTCATTCAAATTTTAGGCTATCTAGTTAGTTTAAAACCAACAAAAACGAAAAAAGGGGAACGAATGTTTTTTGGCTATTGGGTTGATGAGCATGGAGAATTTTTTGATACAGTTCACTTCCCTAATGCTACAAAGATGTATCCGTTTAGAGGGAAAGGAGTTTATCATTTAAAAGGAAAAGTTTGTGAGGAATATGGTCATTGTTCTATTCAAATAAATTGGATGGAAAAATTGCCATTTATTGTAGATCCTAGAATTGAATAACTCTTCATAAAAATTTAGAAAGATGTGCTATCATACTTTACTTCAAACAAAAAAAGAAAGAATTGAGGAAATTTTCAAGGCAGAATTTCAAAACAAAACTGATTACGAACCAAAATTATTGGTAAATGGATTTGATAATCCAAGAACTCCAATAATCATGAATGATAACCCTAGATTAATTGCGAATGTTTATTGGGGTTTAATACCTCATTGGGCATCAATTGAAAAAGCAAAAACTATTAGAAAAAAAACACTAATTGCCAGAGCTGAATCAATTAATGAGCTTTCATCTTACAAAGATTCTGTTAATAGAAGGTGCTTAGTTATTGTTGACGGATTTTACGAAAGAAAAACTGAAAATAAGAAAGAAAACAGCATCAAATATTTATTAAGATTAAAGCATGAAGATTGTTTTGCAATCGGCGGAATTTGGAGTTACTGGAAAAATCCTCAAAAACAGAATTGTTACCTTTAATAATACCCAAAGAATTTTGTTAGGAGGGGTTAAATCCAGATGCAAAGGACTTAAATCACCTTATCAGACCTTTTGATGAGAAATTAATGGAGGCTAAGGTGGTATTTTAAATCTCACTGGATTATTTTATCTAGTCTGTCATTTCATTTTTCTTTATGGAACTACAAAAGCTCTATTTGAGTGATGATGGTTTTCAGTCCAAGATTAGACGGATAAGATTTTTTTAGTAAAACTACACTAGTAACATACCTTTGAGTTCAAAACGCTCAAAAGCATTAGATATACCTTTCGAGGATTCAAAAGGAAAAATCTTTAATCGGAAACCCCTCCTACCCTTTCGCTTTTTTTTCTATATAAGAACCTTTCAATCAACACTTTACATTGATTATTTATCGTATTTTGTCGCAAAAGTAGGTGATTTTTCGACAAAATATACTATTCTTTTTTTACTTCTGGCATAATCAAGAACCTTACTATTTAAATCATTACATTTAACAATTTCAACACCTGATATTCTACATATTAAAATAGAGTTATATGTACCAAGCATTAAAAAGAAAGAAATATGTCGTGAAGATTAGCTTTAATTAAACAAAAAATTAAATGATAAGATTCTTGGGTATTTTGAAGATTTCTATTCAATACATTATTCAGATTCATTTTGAGCTATGTTTGAATTCAATAGCTACGGAACAAACAATTTATACTATTTAAGAATAATAAATCTAATTAGTTAAAACAGGTATAAGTACCTGATACTTTTATAAAAAAGAATTATATTTTTACCATATAATGTACAATAAGTATAATGACACCCATTTGATTACGTCTTTATTAAATTTATATCTCAGCTTTGATTAGGTATAAATTATAAAAGTGTAAATATTTTACACTTTATGTCATTTCCTTTGTGCTATTAAACATCAAAAAACAACAATGCCTAAAATTAGACTATTAAGAATCCAGTTCGACACCGATATAGAGGCCTACGAAATCCCAGCATTCAGAGGGGGCGTAATTGCCAAAGCTGGTAACGAACATATCATTTTCCATAACCATCTCAACGATCGTGAGTACCTATATGGTTATCCAGTTATCCAATACAAACGCATTGGTAAAAACCCAGCGATTGTTTGTATCGACTATGGCGTTGATGAAATTCATCACTTATTTAGCAATCAAAATCTCAGTATTATGATTGGTCAACGTCCTGTGAATTTGGCGGTAAAAAACCTACAAATGCAACAGTACAATTTACAAATTTGGGAAAAGTCTTTTGATTATCGGCTGTATAATTGGCTGGCACTCAACCAAGAAAACTATGAAAAGTATCAGGCAATCCAAGATGATTTAATGCGGATAGAATTCTTGGAAAATGTACTAAAAGCCAATATCATTTCATTTGCTAAAGGAGTAAAATGGGATGTGGACAAGCCGATTTCATTACGTATCGACGAAGTACTAAAATCAAAAATAGTACCCTACAAACAACAAAAACTCTTAGCCTTCGACATCCGCTTTCGTACAAACGCCTTCCTCCCAGACTTCGTTGGGCTTGGTAAAGGCGTAAGCTTGGGCTTTGGAACGGTTTCACAGATAAAAAATAATAGATAAAAGCAATATAATTATGGCTACTCAAACAAGAGATATTATACACTTAGCAGCATTGCTACATGATATTGGAAAGTTTTGGCAAAGGGCTGATGTAGGTGGAGTTATGTCATCACAAATAATAGACAAATTTCATAAAGAGTTTGAATCGTCAATTTGTCCAAATCGTGATGGTAAATACACTCATAAGCACGTTGTTTGGACTGCTCAATTTTTCCAACACTTTAAAAATATTTTTGAAGACAATATTGATGCTTTGGGTAATGCTTCCTATCCAAGAAAAAGTATTGTACGTTGGGCATCGGCACATCATAACCCTAATCAAGAAAGTTTGGAAGAATATATCGTTCAATTTGCCGACCACTGTTCTTCTGGTATTGATAGAACAACAAACGATGGATTAGAAGATGAAACCGTAGAATATGACTATGAGGTTGCTAAGGGATGGGATAAATTCAAAGATGTAAGAATGAAAAGTATCTTTGAAAATTTACTTGACAATAAAACCGATGGTTTTAGATTACCTATATCGGCTTTAACCTTAGAACAAAGTTTTTTCCCAAAAAGTACTTTTGATACAAAAGGGCAGATTGAATATAATACGTTGTGGAATGAGTTTTCAAAAGATTTATCCTCTATTCCTACAAAAGATATTCGTCAGGTTACCGATTCAATATTATATCTTCTTGAAAAATATACTGTTACAATTCCAAGCAGTACCCAACATTTACCAGATGTTTCATTGTATGAGCATTTGCGTAGTACTGCCGCTTATGCGTTGTGTACGTATGATTATTTAGAAGAAAAAAACGCAACTAAATTCAAAATTGAAGCTGAGGAAGAGCCTTTTTTACTTTTAGGAGGTGATTTATCAGGTATTCAATCATACATCTACGATATTGTTGGTAAAGGGGCTGCAAAAAACTTGAAAGGACGTTCTTTCTATCTACAACTTATTATAGAAGTAATTGTAAATCATATGTTGGACGAACTAAAATTATACCGCTCCAATATTGTGTATAGTTCAGGCGGCGGATTTTATATTCTTGCTCCTAATACAACATTTGTACGTGAGAAAATACCAATGCTAATTGATGAAATCAGCACTAAAATTAGAGAAGAACATGGCACGAAACTGTATTTAGCCATTGATTATCAATCTATTAAAAAAAGAAGCATTTTCGATGGTTCTATAAATACTCTATGGGAAGATTTAAGTAAAAAATTAGCCAGTAAAAAACAAAATCGCTTTGCTGATTTTATTAGTACTGACGCTGGATTTCAATTCTTTTTTGAACCTACAGAAGCAGGGGGAAAAACCGAGAGAGATGCAATTACAGGAGAAGAGTTTGATAATAATGAAAAAAAATATCCTTTTAACATAGATGAGGATGAAGAACAACAATATGTTAAAGAAAGTACTTTTGAGCAAATACGTTTAGGCAAAATATTGAGAGATAACATCATCTATCAAATAATTACAAAGGAAAAAATCAGTTATTGGGAGCAAGATTATAGATTTAATGGTATAACTACTCATCAATACTTTCAGCCTTTAAAGCTTAACAAGTATTACTATTTTCTAAATGAAAAGGAAATTGAAGAGCTAAAAGCAAAAGTAAAAGGTAGTGTTGATGATGCTATTATTTTGAGAGTAAATGATACTAACTTTTCTGATTTTAAACTAACTGGAAATAGAGTAGTTAATGGCTTTACTTTTTACGGAGGAAACAATTTGCCTACTAACCATGATGGTAAAGCTCTCTACTTTGATGCACTTGCTGGCGATGAAAATGTATCTTTTAAAAGACTTGGTATTTTACGTATGGACGTAGATAGTCTTGGACTAATATTTAAAAAAGGTTTTTCTAACAACAGAAGGACGTTTTCAAGATACAGTACCTTGAGTAGGTCTTTAGACTTTTTCTTTAAGGGGTATTTAAATACTATTTGGAAAGAAAATGAAGATTTTAAACAAAATACATTTATCCTTTATGCTGGTGGAGATGATTTGTTTATTGTTGGCAAATGGGATATAACGCTTGCCTTCGCTCGAACAATTCAGGAAAAGTTTGAAGAATGGATTTGTCATAATCCAGCATTGGGCATTTCTGGTGGGATGGCTATTGTTGGTGGCAAGTATCCTATTGCCAAAGCAGCTACACAATCGGATGAAGAAGAAAAAAGAGCTAAAGGTCATTCTTTGGGAAAATTTGATAAAAATGCCATCAGCTTTTTGGGTTCGCCATTCAACTGGGAGAAAGAATATAAATCTGTTAAAGAATTAAAGGATTTATTAGTAAAGCATATCAAAGCAGATGATGGTATTCCCAGAAGCTTTTTAGATAAAGTTGGGACTTTTTATGCCATGAAAATTGAACAAGAAAAAAATAAATCTAATCCAAGATGGCGATGGATGTCGGCTTATGATATACAAAGAGCAAGCGACAGAGCCAAAAAAGGTAGTGCATCTAAAGCATTTATGGAAGAAGTAAAATGTAAACTTTTTGTAAACGCTCGGATGGAAGGTAGTAAATATGACTATTTAGATATATTAAATTTTGCAGCTCGCTGGGCTGAATTAGAAATGAGAAGTTAAACTTAAAAACAGATACAAAATGGAAGAAAATTTTAAAGACGAATGGATAAAGACCTCTATTGATGAGCAATGTATCAATTTCGCAGAGAAATTCGGAAAGCAATTAGTTGACAACAATTTTACTACTTCTCAAATCCGAAATGTATATGGCGAAATCAAGCGAATACAGCTAAGTGGTTTTTCTGAGAATAAATCAGACTTTTTACTGCTAAGACCTAAAATGGCTTATGCTTCTAAGCGAGCAACGGATAAAGATAGAAGAGCTACAGGAGCAACTGATTTTGAAAAAGTTATCAAGAAGGCACACGGTGCTGTTGCATCTGGAACAGATGGAGATGCTAGACGATTTGAAAACTTTTGTGATTTTGTTGAAGCGATACTGGCTTATCATAAAGCAGCAGGTGGTAGAGATTAATTTAAACGACATAAAACTAATTTAATATGAAGCTTATCAAAAAAATCATAATTACCGGAGAAATTCATGCCAAAACTGGCTTAATGATTGGAGGTTCAAATACAGCTATGGGTATTGGAGGACCTGATAAAACTGTAATTCGTAATCCTATCACGAAGCAACCTTACATACCTGGAAGTTCTCTAAAAGGTAAGATGCGTTCATTGCTTGAACTATCATTTGGAAATATTGGCTCAAAAAAGATGGGGAAAGTAGAAAATGGACCAAGTGAAGACCCGACTCATAAAACTACCGTTTTATTTGGTTCAGCAAGAACAGATGGTCAACAACGCCCATCCAGAATAATTTGTCGTGATGGTTTCCTATTAAATCCAAATGAGTTAAAAAATACGGATTTACCTTTTACTGAGGCTAAGACCGAGGTAGTTATTGACCGTATTACATCAGCAGCAATGCCAAGAACCTTTGAACGTGTTCCAGCAGGAGCTAAGTTTAGCTTAAATATCGTAATTAATGTTTTTGATGACGACCCATTTAGAGACGAATTACAAACCTTGACATTCAAAGCTTTGCAATTAGTACAAGATGATTATTTGGGAGGTTCAGGTTCTCGTGGAAGTGGGCAGGTAAAGATAAAAATTGACCGTATCATTGAAAGAACCAGTGAGTTTTATCATGGAACAGTCCCACAATCATCTATTCAAATAGATTCTATACCAGAAGATTTAAGATAATATGGCTGATTATAAGATTATAAAACTACATTTCCTTTCTCCCATACATTTATCGAAAGGGAAAGAGAACGACTATGGCGAAAGTGAAGAAATACTTCATTCTGATACCATTAAGTCGGCATTGTATGTTTGTGCCAGACAGTTGTTTGGAAATAATGAGATTGGAGATGATGAAAGTTTCTTTCAATCATTTCAAATTTCATCAGCCTTTCCATTTTTTATGGATGAATTATTCTTTCCTAAACCGATGATGAAAATTCAACCATTTAAAAACGAAGAAGTAAAAGAAGAACTACAAGCTAAAAAACATAAAAAAGTGTCTTTTTTGGGGAAAAGCTATTTTGAGGATTTAATTAATCAGCAATGTTTGCATTTATCGCCAAATTTTATGACACCTGATGGTAAGTTTGTAAGCAATCATCCCAATATGCAAAAATTGGAAGGTTCTATTTTTAAAGCAGATGTCCAACAGCGTGTTACGATTCCAATGGATTATGCTGAAAACCCTACGCCTTATTATGTAGATAGAATCTATTTTGCTGAAAACGCAGGATTATGGTTTGCATTTAAAGGTGATGATAAAGTTTTTGAGCTTGTTCAAAAGGCACTAAAATTACTTGGTGATTCAGGTATTGGAACAGACCGCAATGTAGGTAACGGGCAATTTGAAGCTACTTTCTCAACGATAAGTTTGTCTTTACCGAATAATTCAAACTATCAAATGAGTCTATCGCTTTGGTGTCCTCAAAAATCTGAACTTACACCTAATTTTCTACAAAAAAGTTCTTATGGCTTAATCAAACGTGGTGGTTATATAGCAAGCCCTGCTAAAATTGAGCATCTTACTTTACGCAAAAAATCGGTCTATATGTTTACAGAAGGGTCTATTTTCCCTGTTGGTCAATCAGTTTTAGGAAAAATTTGTAATCTAAAGCCTGATACAGCTATGGTAGAGCAAAATGTTTGGCGTGACGGATTAGCTTTTATGATACCCATTAACAAACCAGAGATATGAGCCATATTTTAGTCGAAACCCTAACACCGCTACATATTGGAAGTGGGCGAATTTTACAAGCAAATACAGAATATCTCTATTTCAGCGAGCATAAAACTGTTTCTATTATTGACGAAGCCAAAATATTGAATGTGATTGGCGAGGAAAATATCGAACAGTGGATTAGTTTGATTGAAAAAGGAGATAGTCTATTAGACTATCTAAAAAAACGTAGTTCTGCCATCACTCCTATTGAAACAGACAAACGTACTATCAAAGTAAAAGGCAGTACCAATCCCAATAATGGAAATAGTGGTATTAGAGAACAACTATTTTCTGGTAATGGTCAAGCCTTACTTGCTGGTTCTTCTTTAAAGGGAGCAGTGAGAACAGCGGTTTTTAATCACGCCATTTTAAAAAACCCTTCTTTTGCAAAGCAGTTGTCTAATTTTAAAGAAATTAAACAAAATGGTAAAATTAATTACAAAGGAGTATCATTAGAAAAAAAGTATTTTGGCAAAGACCCAAACCATGATGTATTTCGCTTGATAAGAGTAGGCGATATTCATTTTAATCATACAGAATGTATTTTAGCAGAAACACTTAACCAATTAGAATTAGGGCATCGTTTTGAAATGAAAAATGCTATTAAACAGCACATTGAATGTATTCCACAAGGTCAAAAATCTGTTGGAAAAATTCAGATACCTGATGATTTGATTAAAGAGATTAAGAAGCGTCCTGCTATTGCTAATGACATCAAAGGCATAAGTGATTATGCAAGTATTACACAGTTGTTTGGGGTAATTAATTCTTTTACCAAAAGGCAAATTGAGAAAGAAATAGCCAAATTCAAACCTTTAGACTTACCCGAAGGAGCAAATGATTACATTGAAATACTTGAAAAATTGGTAGCAGATATTAATGCTCTAAACAATGACGAGTGTATTATTCGTGTAGGTTTTGGAACTGGCTATCTAAATATGACTGGCGGGTGGGCAATAGAGCAATGGAAAAACATTCCTAATTTCAAGTATGAGCAGGAGATGGAAAATTTAGGAACGGCTGTACGAAAAAATGATAAGTATAACTCTTTTGATTTACCTAAATCTCGAAAAATGGTGTTAGGAGGTGTTCCTTTAGGTTTTATTAAACTAAAACAGATTGATTCCAGTCAAGCCAATGGTTGGGAAAAACGATTAAATGATGAACGTGTAGCTATTGAAAAACAACGTCAACTTGATTTTCAGAAAGCCAAAGAATTATCTAAACAAAAAGCCATCGAAGAAGCTAAAGCAGAAGCAGAACGCTTGGAAAAGGTAAGAATTGCACAAGAAGAGACAAAGAAACCTAAACTATTTGATGGTCAGTTACCTAAAAGTAAAACCATTACAGTTGATGCTATTATTGCTAAATCAGGAAAGCCAAATTGGGTTAAACTTTTTGTAAAAGGCTATGAAAATAAAGAATTTCAATTGTTGCGATATACAAACCTGTTAGAAAAAGATACTATAATAATTGTAAAAGCCAGTACTAAAAAGGATGGTACTATTTACGAAGTAGTTTTTGAGAAAGTAAAGTAAAATTGTGTTCAATAATTATTAATAGGATAATACCTCATGAAGAATTACTTAGTTATTACTCTTGGCACCAGAGAAATTCAGCTACCTGTAAATAAGATAGAAGAGCATAATTTTGAAGTGCTTGAAGAAAAAGGAGAAAAATTTTCTAAGTTTTTCATTCAGAAAATCAATGACCATTCTGTTAGAATAGAGGTAAAACAGCCGAGTAAAGAATTTCCTGATTTTTTTACAATTTCTCCAAGAACAACTGGGAAAATAATAAATGATAATTATCATTTATTACGACCAATTATTGACTTTCCAATTGTAAGACCAGCAATTGAATACTTAAAACAAAAAAAAGTGTCCCTCGATGTAATTATGCTTGTATATACAGACCAAGAAGAAGCATTTAAAGGCGGAAAGGTTAAATTTCAAAACAAAGAAAATGACTCTCTATTCTATGCTGATATAATTTCAAAATTAATCAAAGAGGATAGTTTTTTTGTTAATACTGAAATTGACCAATTCGCAATTATAGATAATGTTACAGATTTGGGATATCAATATGATGATTTTAAAAGAATTAACGACTTCCTATTATATTCAGAAGAAGTAAAACAGGTTTTTTTATATCCACAAGGAGGTATCGACCAAATTAATCAAGCTTTGGTATTACGACTTATTGAAATATTTAAGGAGAAAGTAAAGCAACTCCAAAAAGCGGAAGGAGCTGATTTCAAAGAATTAGATTTTCCTTCTAAGTTTTTAATTAGTTTAAATAAGCAAAAGATTTTGAAGCATTTGGAGGATTATGATTTTGGAGCGATAACAACAGGAAGTAAAACAGTTACTTGTCTAGCACAGTATGCTAATAAAAGATTAAACTTAGATTATACCTCTTTAAGGGCATATCCAAATACTTTCAAGCAAATTCACTACAAGAACGAAAAATTAGACTTCCCCTGTGATAATAATGAAAAAATAAAAGATTTATATTTATCTGCCAAGGTATATTATAAACAAGGTAAGTTAAAAGACTTTTTATGGAGAATTTTTACAATTTTTGAAAATTACACTAAAGTACCAATTGAAAAAAAATTTGGAGATACTGACTGGCTGCGTAAAAAAGAATTTGAGTGGAAAGACTATTTAAAAAAAATAGATGCAAATTTAATAGACCATTTACAAAATATAGAAATTACTGTTGGCAGATATAAACAAAAACTAGACTTTTCATATCCTAATCGACATACTTTTTGGCATATATATTTTTATTTAAATATCGGTGAGAATGAAACTTTAGAAAGAAAAATATATCTAAAAACTGAAAAGCTTTCCGATGAGCGAAATAAAATTGCTCATACTTTAGATGCAATTACAGAAAAAGATTTGAATGAAGCATTAGGAAAGGATTATAATTGCTTGATGTTGATTTCTGACCTCGATAAAATCTTTAATGTCCAAGACTTTGGGATTTATGACGTAATAAGAAAAGAAATAGAAGATTTACTCTAAATACCTTCTTTATCATATCATGTATATTTAGGAATTGGATTCCTAAATATACATGATATAAACTATTTTATTAGTTTATATTCACTCTCAAAATTTATAATAATGTTATTACCTCGTACTCATTTGAAATGACATTATAAAAGTTTCACTCAAATTACCCCCCCATACTTCGCACCCATTTCTTTAATCTGCTCAATCATTTTATCTCTTAAATGTTGCGGCTCGATTACTTCAAGATCTTTGCCAAATTCGAGAAGTTTGGCGAGTAACTCGTTATTGAAACGTAATTGATAGATAAATACTTTATGAATATCGGTACTTTCTGCTTCTACTTCTTGCTGACTATCATGCAAGGGCTTGGTTATGATATAATTAGCTCTTTTGGCTTCAACTTTTATTTTGACTACCTCCAGTGCTGCATAGGTATTACTTCTATAATTATATAAATACGTAAAACCGATAATGTCATTTAAAAAGGCTAAATCATTTGGTTTTTGTTGCCTAAAGCCAAAATCAGAGTTTTCGATGGCAAGTATTCTATCTAAGGCTAAATTATAAATCTTTCCCTTTTTATGCTCGTAACCATAAATGTGCCAACGGTTATGGTACTCTTTAAGTATATATGGACTGATACTATATTCTCGCAGCTCTTTATCAAAATCTTGATATTTAATTTTAAGTGTTGTTTGATTTTTGATAGCTTCATATAATTCACTTAGTCTTTTAAGCCCTACATATTCATCATTTTGTTCAAACTGAACTATTTGTTTTTGTGATACTTTAGGAAGGCGTTCTTTTAATTTAAGCCAAATATCTTCTAAACCTTTAAAAGCAGGGAATTCTGAAAATTGCTGTAAAAGTGTTTGCACTTCGTCTGCAAACATTGAGTCATTTACGCTAAACCTGTTTAGAAAAGAATATGCTTTACTGTAACTATACTTGCTCTTTATATTATGAATAGGAGCGTCATAAATTATTTCCAGATTGTGAAGATCATTAAAAATAGTTTTCCGAGCAACAGTAATTTCGTTGTGTAAATAACTTTTCTGTATATCTGTCCAACCAACTGGTGTACCTTTCGCCAACAGATTATGAAGAATTTGTAAGCGGTCAAATTGATTCTTAGTTTTTGCCATTTTATTATAATCGTGTAATTACTTTACACCAATTTAAGCAAACTTTGCATCAGAAACAAGAAATAAACATTTTAAACCCCATATCAACTTCAATACAAATCTAACGATTACTTCATTTCTTCCCTTCGCTCCTACTTCGGAGCAGGTAGTTATCCTTGATAACATCAAAAGTTTTTTAGCTGACAAGCAAGACTTTATGATTGTAAAGGGTGCAGCAGGTACTGGCAAAACTTCTATTATGAAGGCAGTTGCAGATTACCTTAATCAGCAAAATATTGGTTTTGAATTGCTTGCTCCTACTGGACGTGCGGCTAAGAATATTGCTCAGAAAGCTGGTTATCAAGCAGATACTGTTCATTCATGTATTTATATTCCTGAAACTGATACGGAAGAAGCTAAAGTACGCTTTAAGACTAAGGCAAATAAGTTTTCAGAACAACGTGTGTATATCGTTGATGAAAGTTCTATGCTCAGCGATTTGGTGAATAATTCACAGGACTTTGAAGCTACAACTCCTATGCTTTCAGATTTAATTGCCTTTGTAAAACAGGGAAATAAAGCGAACAAACTCATTTTTGTTGGTGACGATTGTCAATTGCCTCCAGTTGGCTATAAAGCTTTTGCACAATCTCCTGCATTGTTATTGTCTTACTTGAAACAAACCTTTGATTTGAATGGTACTGAGGTACAATTATCAAGGGTGATGCGTCAATCAGAAGGTTCATACATTCTTGACTCGGCTTATGATGTACGTTCTTACATCCAGAAACAGCAAGGTTTCAAACGTAATATTGGCAAAGCTATGTACAATCCAAATCATGTAACTGACTTGTACATTCAACGTTACGATTTCAATCAGCCACAAAACGTAGCAATTATCGCTTATTCTAACGATTATGTAAGTCGTTGTAATAAGTTGGTACGTGAAAAACTTGGTTTGGGTGGAATCTTGACAAAAGGTGATTTGGTGGTGCTGAATCGTAATTATTATGGTAAGTTATTTACATATATCCCCAATGGTGAGGTTGCTCAAGTAGTGGCAACTGGACCAGTCCGTATTGTGTCGGAACTCCGCTTTATGGAAGTTGAATTAGCTCTTTTTAATGAAGACGATAAAGCTTATACAGTTTCCACGAAAATACTTTTGGATACTTTAGAAAATCCTAAGTTGTTTACTCACGACAAGAAGAAGGCTCTTTTCGCATCGGCGTACAAGAATAACCCAACGTATCGTAGCTCAAAAGATGTGCGTGATGATGAATTTTTATCCGCAATGCAGGTAAATTATGCTCATGCTTTCAATTGCCATAAAGCACAAGGTAGCGAATGGAATACAGTGTTACTCAATACTTGGATGCCCGATACCGACCAGCGTTTTTTATACACGGGTGTTACTCGTGCAAAAAGTGAGCTATTCACCAACAACGCTCACTGTTTTTAAGCAATTATTAAAATAATATCTCACTTAATTATTATTCATATTTTAATCCATACGACCATGACGAATTTTAATACTCCCACACCAGTAAACACTACTGATACTTTGGCTCAAAATGCTGATAAAAATATTGTTCAACCGCAAAACCCTACGATTATGACGACAACTGTAAAAAAAGTAAATCTACGTGAATATGGTGCAGAACAATCTTTGGCGCACAAAGGAAATGCTGACGCTTTGTACAACGCTTTCTTAGAAATAAGAAGTGGTCATATTATTGATGAAAATGCTGATATAGAACAACAGCAACAATATCAATTACAGTTAGATGATAAAATTGCGAACTTTGAAAAGGGTGTAATCGGTTTGGAAAGTGCCAGCGAGCAAATTACTGCTGTGGAAATTCCAAATCTGGAAAGAACCATTGAGGAGCTTGAAACGGAAATTCATGAATGGGTACTTGAAAAACATCAAGCACAAAAACCCGATACAGTGAATCGTTTTAACTTATTCCGCTTGGGAATTATGTGCTTGTTGGGTTTGGTTTATGTTTTTGCTTTTTATGTAAGTGCTGTTTACATGGGTATGATGCGTGATATTGACAAAACCCTAGAGGATGCTCAGAAAAATCATAGCATGAATTCTGTATTTAACGCTATTTTTTCAAAGGAAGCATTTACTACTTTCAACTTCCACTGGTTTGCCCCTATTCTTTTACTGATGTTTGCCATCACTATAGAACATATTTGGAAAAGCCTGGCAGGAAAACAAAGAATTATAGTAATTACTTTGGCAATACTCCTCACTGGAGCTTTGGATGCAATCATTGCTTATAAAATTGAAAGTACTAACCAGCAAGTAAAAATGATGATGGGCTTAGAAGATCCAAATCATATCTGGTGGAAAAGTGGCGACTTTTATGCTGTATTAATGATGGGATTTATCGGCACACTAGTTTGGGGTGGACTGGGTTATGCTTTTACTGAAGAATTAGGGAAAACCGACTTCGCTAAAATTGTAGCATTAGAGGTAAATCATAGGAAAACAAAAATCCGTGAAATCCGTGAAAGAATTGCTACTATGAGAAACAGCATTCTTGATTTACAATCGAAGATGAAGCAGTTAGAAGTTGACATCAAGCGTTTACGAGAACAGAAACAAACCATGAAGGTAAGTATGGCTGAGCTAGAACGCTATGCTGCTATGTTTTACGATGGTTGGATGCAACTGGTTGGTGCAATTCCCAACGGAGAGCTGCTTAGAAGTCAGTGTGAACAAAAATACACCTTGTTTCGTGAAAAATACATACTTCCTGATGAAACAAATTAGGCTTATTTCAATTCCAATTTTTGATTTCCCCAAACACTTAACAAACAAAACCTTTACAATTATGACGACAATTACTACAATATCTCGCACTTTAGTTTTGATGATAATCATCCATTTTTTTTTAACAATTCAGGTTACTTTGGCCCAAAGTACTGGTAAAAACTATGTTGTATTACTGGATTTATCGGACAGACTTTTATCAGCACAGCAGCCAGAAAGAGACAAAGCAATCATTCAAGCGATTTTCAAAGCTTTTGAAGAACAGGTGCGTAAAAATTATTATATCTACTCACACGATTCTTTTAAAGTAGCCATTATTCCGCAAGAAGGGGGAATTGATGAACAACGCTACACGCAAGAGTTATTTATTGATATGGCTAAATTGGGTATAAAAGACAAGAGAGTACAGTTGGATAAGCTAAAAGCACAAATGCCTGAATTGCTCAACAAACTTTATGCTGAAGCGACTAAAAATAAGGTTCAATCAAAGCAATTTCAAGGAACTGATATTTGGCGTTATTTCAACGATTACCTGAGTGTCGATTTACAAAAGAATGCTCAGAACAAATTGTTTATCCTTACGGATGGTTATTTTGATTTTGAATCAAATCGCTATATCGGAAAACAAGGTAATAGAAGTACGGATTCTCGGATGATTGCTCGTTTACGAAATTTACCGAACTGGAAAGAAGTATTATCTTTGCCCAACGAAGGCTTAATTTCGATAGCTAAAAACTTCACTCATTTAGAAGTATCCATCATTGAAATTACTCCTAAAAATAAGGTTTTACAAGAATTGGATATTATTTACGCTCTTTGGAAGAAATGGCTTACCGAAATGAAAGTTCAGAAAGTAAACTTCTTGAACAAAGGGAATATTGCTCAGATAACGCAGCGTATCGGCGAACTATAAACTAAAGAATGCTTGATTTTCACACTTTAATCCAGAAAAGCCTTCAATACAACTCAACTTATTATCAATCAGCGTGGTAGTAGCCTAAGTGTCAAAAACGGACGTTATTGTGTCCGTTCAAGCGAAAGTGTTGCTTTTGTGGCAGTTCATGAGGTGAAAGTTATTCATCTTCATTCGGCTACGAAATTGAGTTTTGAAGTAGTTCAAACTGCTCTTGAGCAAGGAACAGATATACTTTTTGTGAATAGAAAAGGACATCCAATTGGCAGGGTTCTCGGTAATACTTTTGGTTCTATTTCAACCATTCGTAAAAATCAACTTACTTTTTCGCAGAGTATCGTTGGTTTAGAATGGGTTAGAAGCATTTTGGTTAAAAAGGCTGAAAATCAATATAATATTTTGGAGTTATTATCTCTTTTATCTGGAGTGAAAATTGATAATTCACTCCAAAAAGTAGCCAAGTATATTGAAAGGTTTAAAACCTATCAGCATGAAGATTTTTCGGAAACCTTTGCTACTTTTAGAGGAATCGAAGGAAGTTGCTCTAAAAACTATTTTGAGGGTATCAGACAAATTATCCCTGCTCAATATCATTTTGAAAGACGTTCGCAACATCCTGCATTGGATGCTTTTAATTGTCTTTTAAATTACGGTTACGGAATGTTGTATGCTCATTGCGAATCTGCCTTAATTCGGGCAGGGGTTGACCCTGCGGTTGGTGTAATGCACCGTGACGAGTACAATCGTCCTGTGTTAGTCTATGATTTTATTGAACAGTTTAGACATTGGGTTGACTATGTGGTTTGTCATCTTTGTTTACAAGAAGTAATTTTTGAGGAATTTTTCGATATTGAAAACTCTCAGTATTGGCTTAATACTTATGGCAAAAGAATCCTTATCCAAAGCATGAACGAGTACCTGAATGAATTGGTTAATTTACAAGGACTTAGCAGAAGTAGGCTCAATCATCTTGAACTCGAAGCACAGCGTTTGGCATCTCAGCTAAAAAAAATATAATTGTAAATAGATTACACTTTATGTGGACAACTTTGCATATCAATTCACACTAAACATCTTAGAACCTTCAATACTCCACAACAACTTTCGTTAGGCTTTGCCATTACTTCGGCTTCGGAAACACTTCAAAGAGTGATGATTGAAGACATCGTTGCCTTGATTTCTGGGGAAAAAACGTCTTCTTTAAAACAGGAGGTTGCTCGTTTACAGAAGTTGAGAACGATAGACAAAACGGCATATCGTAACTTAAAAACACGTTTACCCTATTTGGTAGGAAGTGTTTTTAAAGGTAACAATCGTCGTGCTGAAAACTTGGAAGCCGTCAATTTCTTGATATTGGACATTGATAATCTTAGCGATTTTGATGGGCAAATTCCAGAGGCTATCAAAGCCGACGATACTGTCATGTTGGCTTTTGTTTCTCCTAGTGGCGAAGGAATCAAAGTGCTTTTCAGATTAGAAAGTACCATTTGTCCTACTGATGGCTTTCAAACAGCCTATCGTGATTTTGCTGAAAACTTTGGTGTTAAAGTTGGCTTAACAGGTTTTGTGGATTTAAAAACTTCGGATGTTAGCAGGGCATGCTTTCTATCTTATGACGAAAACGTATATTTCAATCCGTCTGCAATCGCTATTAAACTTGAGCTTAATAATGATTTGGTGTTGTTTGAAACAGATGATCAAAATGATTCTGATATTCAAGTTATGGAAAAGCCCATGGTGAAGGAAAAATCTGTGGTAAATCAAACTGCTTATAAAGCGATTTTAAAGGAAATAAATCCTAATACGCTTACTCGTCCTAAAAAAGATATTATTGTGCCGAATGAAATTTCTTTACTTGAGCCAGAGCTTGAAAAGCTATGTACCAATGCTGGCTTTGTTTTACTTGAAAAACAGCCTATCCAATATGGTATAAAAATCATGGCTAAACAAGGCTACCGTAAGGCTGAAGTAAATATATTTTATGGGAAAAAAGGATATTCCGTCGTGATTTCACCTAAAACGGGTACTGATAAAGATTTGAATGAATTATTGCATGGGATACTTTATAATTTCCTTTTCCCTTCTCCTATCGTGGAGAATATTACGTTTGCTGACTTTATTTCTCAAAACTAAATAAAAACCATGCCCAGAAAAAAAGCATTTAAACCCAAACCTTTAGCAACACTGAATCAGGAGTGGGAGAAAGCAGCCTTGCCGTTCTTGCCTGAAAAACAGTTAAGCGAACTAACATCAGTTGAAAATCAGGAAAAAGTTTTTCCAGATGGCTTAAAGATTTTCTTTGATTTTCTGAAAAATACTCAAAAACTAAAACGTTCGGAAGATATGTATTGCTTTATAATGTACGATATTGAAAATACCAAAATAAGAAATATGATGGCAAAGTACCTCATACAAAAAGGTTGTATTAGAGTACAAAAGTCTATCTATTTTGCTCGGTTTCATCGAAAATTACAAAAAGAAGTAACCGATATGTTGCGAAAAATGCAAGCTTGTTACGAAAATCAAGATAGCATTTTGGTGCTTCCTGTTGGGGAAGATATGCTCAATAGCTTAACCTGTATTGGTAAATCTTTTGAATTGAAGTTGATTACTGCACCCAAGCATACTATGTTTTTCTGATATAATTTTACTCACATTCAAATCCCTTAACACTTTCAATAATACTCAGATAATTATCGCAAATGCTCAGGAAGTAACTCGCTTACGCAAAGCTGGTGAGCTTAATGAAGCTTTATCATTGGCTCAGGATTTACTTAGGAATGCTCCTGATAATATTCATAACCGCAGGGCTTTGGGCTGGGTTTATATTGAACTTATCAAAACACAATGCCAAAGTTTACAGCATTTAAATACTTACTTATCTCGTATTCAAGTTTTAAAGCTTGAATCCTCAGAAGAAATTTTTTGGGAGCAACTTCGCTGGCAAATCGCTAAAATACTTTTTAGTATCGACAATAGTTCGTCGGCTGAACAGTGGTCTATTACCCTAAATTGTATTATGTCGTTTCCATGCCAAGTAAGTAATGGCTTTAGTACACTTATTAAAGCACTTATCAAACACCAAATTGAAGTTCCTAATTTGGCTAATTTTTATCTGCTTTTTAAGGTTCAAAATTTTCAATCTTCTGATTTTCAAACCACAATTTTAGAGAATGGGAAAGCTGTACCCGCTTTAGTGGAAAGAGTATTTATTGCCTTAGCCAAAAGTTGGATTCAAAATTTACAAAAATCCCCTAAGACTGGTTTACAGGACGAATTCCAGGTTTTTCTTTCAGATTTAGATAAAGTGTCAGACAATAATCCTAAAATGATTTATCTGATTTACTATCGTGCTATTCTTAGATTAAAATTAGGGCTACCAGAAGAAGCTCGAAATTTCTTTATTCCTTTTGCACAAAAAAAGCAAACAGAGTTTTGGGTTTGGGATGTTTTATCACAACTATATACTGATGACATAGATAAACAAATCGCTTGTTTATCTAAGGCTTTGTTATGTAAAACTTCTAATGATTTTTTGGTAAAAGTACGTCAGAAAATGGCGGAGCTATTAATTGCCAAACAAAATTGGGCTGCTGCAAAAACAGAAATAGAAGGTATTGTGACAACTCGTACCCAACATAATTGGCAAATCCCTTCGCAAGTAACAGATTGGCAAAAATTGGAAAATATTACTAACGTAAATTCATATACGAGCAACAAATCTATTTACCAAAACTATGCGGTATTGGCAGAGCAAATGTTGTTGTCAAACGTAGCAATTCATGTAGGAATTATCTGGAAAACAAATATAGAAAAAGGAACGGCTCAGTTTTTTGTAAGCGAAAATATAAATGGAGGATTTCAATATGCAAAAATAAAACAAGATTTGAAGGTTGGTGAAATATTCAAATTCACGTTAAGAGAAGTGAAGAGCCAAGAAACAATTTTTTGGCAAGTATGTTCTCTTGAACAAACTGAAGAAAATATTTCAGAAAATTGGCAGAAAAACTTTTTCGGATATTTGAAACGCTTCAGGAATACAGGATTTGTAGAAGACGTTTTTATTGAAGAACAACATTTACAAAATCATTCAGGATATGTAAAAGGCAGTGCAATTAGAGCTTTTGATAGCAAAAAAAGAATTTGGGGATGGAAAGCCTTGAATATTGAACCCTTTGAACAATCATAGTTATTTGTTTTTATCGTATATTTGGAAATAAGTACTGAATAATAATCCTTTTTTGATTGTACATTTCAATGAATGAATATAAAATATCACAAATAAACATCTTTAAATCATTAATATTCAGCACATTACACAAGTTACTCCAGCAAACCAACATCCAGTAGAATAAGGATTAAGACTAAAATAGTTAATAACCATTCAGGCATCTTGTCAAATCTCCAGCAAACCAACATCCAGTAGAATAAGGATTAAGACACCCCACCATTATTTGTACTAAACATTAAAACTACTAGCCAGCAAACCAACATCCAGTAGAATAAGGATTAAGACATATCTTTTTTAGCATCACTAACTAAAGCTAATTCTACCAGCAAACCAACATCCAGTAGAATAAGGATTAAGACTGTTAATTGTTTTCTATGATTGTTAAACGACAAAAATTCCAGCAAACCAACATCCAGTAGAATAAGGATTAAGACTTCTCTATGTGAATAATAGAGTCTTTAAATTCTTCTCCAGCAAACCAACATCCAGTAGAATAAGGATTAAGACTAGTTCTTTAATATTTTTAAATAGTTGATTAAAAGTCATGCCAGCAAACCAACATCCAGTAGAATAAGGATTAAGACTCAATCTGTTCCTGCTCAAGAGTTCTATTAGAATACAACCAGCAAACCAACATCCAGTAGAATAAGGATTAAGACACTGTTTCCAATACTTCAACTGATATTTCTTCCATAGTCCAGCAAACCAACATCCAGTAGAATAAGGATTAAGACAATTTAATAGATCTAGCAATAGAATGGATTGATATGGCCAGCAAACCAACATCCAGTAGAATAAGGATTAAGACCTGTTTTTGTGCTTGCCAATGGCTTGTTACTAAGTTCCAGCAAACCAACATCCAGTAGAATAAGGATTAAGACTCATGACTAATAGATAAGTACTAAACAGTATAGCAATTGCCAGCAAACCAACATCCAGTAGAATAAGGATTAAGACTCAGAAACCATTGCTTGATTTTTTTCAAAAAGCCCAGCAAACCAACATCCAGTAGAATAAGGATTAAGACTTCAGTAAATTATCATCGTTTGTTTTTTTAACATAATCCAGCAAACCAACATCCAGTAGAATAAGGATTAAGACTTCTTAATATAATAGGATGAGGAGTATTAGTATCTAATCTGTCCAGCAAACCAACATCCAGTAGAATAAGGATTAAGACGTTGCTAATGCAGAATCATTAGTAAATACATTTTGGCTTTCTCCAGCAAACCAACATCCAGTAGAATAAGGATTAAGACATAAGATTTGATTAAAGTACTTTAAGTAATATTCTTTTGCCAGCAAACCAACATCCAGTAGAATAAGGATTAAGACCGTTCTGCATGTCGGGGCTATAAATACGATACGTAACAACCCAGCAAACCAACATCCAGTAGAATAAGGATTAAGACTATATTAAATATCAAATAATTTTCCAAATATTAAAGCCCAGCAAACCAACATCCAGTAGAATAAGGATTAAGACCTCTTTAATCATTGTGTCAATGTACCTTTTTGCTCTCTTCCAGCAAACCAACATCCAGTAGAATAAGGATTAAGACCACTGTAGATTATATGAAGAACGTACCGAAAAATAGACCAGCAAACCAACATCCAGTAGAATAAGGATTAAGACTAATTTCAGTTTTTTTCTGTGGGAATTTAATACAATACCAGCAAACCAACATCCAGTAGAATAAGGATTAAGACGTATTGTTCACTATTTTTCCATTCAGCAAATTTTGTAGGATCCAGCAAACCAACATCCAGTAGAATAAGGATTAAGACTTTATAACTCAATTCCTCTTCATTAATCCATTCAGTACCAGCAAACCAACATCCAGTAGAATAAGGATTAAGACATATCATCATAAAAATCAATAGAATTAAAAGTAATATCCAGCAAACCAACATCCAGTAGAATAAGGATTAAGACACTAAAAGATTTCTCCAGGATAAAGGATTTAATATCTCCAGCAAACCAACATCCAGTAGAATAAGGATTAAGACTCATTCTTTTTAGTAGATTGAGAATATCCTGTTAAGCCAGCAAACCAACATCCAGTAGAATAAGGATTAAGACTATCTTTTTATTATTACTTCTATTTCTTTTAGTTCATCTTCCAGCAAACCAACATCCAGTAGAATAAGGATTAAGACAATTTCTTCTTCGCTTCTATGTTCCCAATACGACAACCAGCAAACCAACATCCAGTAGAATAAGGATTAAGACACAAATTGCGGGTCTTTGTCTCCAAGCCCAAAAGCTCCAGCAAACCAACATCCAGTAGAATAAGGATTAAGACAAAATGTGCGTAGGTGGTCTAGGTCAATTTCTTTGTTTCCAGCAAACCAACATCCAGTAGAATAAGGATTAAGACATAATGTATGCAGAATTATCTGCGAAATCCGAAAATTCCCAGCAAACCAACATCCAGTAGAATAAGGATTAAGACTACAGTACTTGTTACTTTCTTAACTTTCACAACTTCCAGCAAACCAACATCCAGTAGAATAAGGATTAAGACTTTCTTTGATAATTATATTATAACAATAGTTAATTTTTCCAGCAAACCAACATCCAGTAGAATAAGGATTAAGACAAGTTATTCTATGCCATCAAAACCTCTTGCGTGGTCTCCAGCAAACCAACATCCAGTAGAATAAGGATTAAGACTCATCAATTTTAGTTATTGGCACACCAGAAATTTTAGAGACCAGCAAACCAACATCCAGTAGAATAAGGATTAAGACTTGTTCTTTAACATCTGTTACTTCTTCAGCTTCAGATTCCAGCAAACCAACATCCAGTAGAATAAGGATTAAGACAAATAACTTATTATCACTTTTTCTTTTAAATATAATACCAGCAAACCAACATCCAGTAGAATAAGGATTAAGACCATAAATCATGTCCAGTTCTATCATCATAACCTTCCAGCAAACCAACATCCAGTAGAATAAGGATTAAGACTTGTCGTAAGCGAAACATTTAATGTCTACGCGAGCGTAACACCAGCAAACCAACATCCAGTAGAATAAGGATTAAGACTCTATCTCAAAGATGCAACGAACTGAAGAATTAAAACCAGCAAACCAACATCCAGTAGAATAAGGATTAAGACAATTTATTTTTCTTACTGGTTGATTTTTTATTTCCCCAGCAAACCAACATCCAGTAGAATAAGGATTAAGACATATCTTTCATAGCAATGAAAGTTTCTTCGTTGGCAGTCCAGCAAACCAACATCCAGTAGAATAAGGATTAAGACTGTCTTAATTGGCGAATCTTCTTCGCTTTCGTCATACTCCAGCAAACCAACATCCAGTAGAATAAGGATTAAGACAGGTTTTACCCTACATTTAAAAATGAATTAAATTTAAAACCAGCAAACCAACATCCA
The DNA here is from genome assembly GCF_034928825.1 of Arcicella aquatica. Lineage (NCBI taxonomy): Bacteria > Pseudomonadati > Bacteroidota > Cytophagia > Cytophagales > Flectobacillaceae > Arcicella > Arcicella aquatica. The sequence continues at coordinate 47,016 of NZ_JAYFUL010000032.1, forward strand.
GTAGAATAAGGATTAAGACACATTACTATTCGATTTGTTAACAAGACAATATGCTTCCAGCAAACCAACATCCAGTAGAATAAGGATTAAGACTTTTCTTTGAAATCGTCGAATTGCTCTTTTGTAAACTCCCAGCAAACCAACATCCAGTAGAATAAGGATTAAGACATTATATTATTGGTTCCTAAAAGATCGGTGATTTTACCAGCAAACCAACATCCAGTAGAATAAGGATTAAGACTTTCAACATCATTTGAATAGTGGACCTTAATTACCAGCAAACCAACATCCAGTAGAATAAGGATTAAGACGTTAGATTCTTTATACATTGAAACACTATCTGCAAAAGCCAGCAAACCAACATCCAGTAGAATAAGGATTAAGACTGATAACTAAGTTCAAGCCAATAAGATTCTTTAGCCCTTTCTACCAGCAAACCAACATCCAGTAGAATAAGGATTAAGACTAATATTAATGTTTTACCATTAACTAATAAACAATGACCAGCAAACCAACATCCAGTAGAATAAGGATTAAGACATTTGGACTGACTGCATCGTATGCTAATTTTTTTAGGTCCAGCAAACCAACATCCAGTAGAATAAGGAATAAGGATTAAGACTTACCCTCCCCTTGTTTGCCTGTTATTATTATATTCATCCAGCAAACCAACATCCAGTAGAATAAGGATTAAGACTTAATTAATTTGTGTTTCTTAACAAATACTGCAACGACCAGCAAACCAACATCCAGTAGAATAAGGATTAAGACCTTTGTAATTGATTCTATTTTTCATCACTTCAAGACCAGCAAACCAACATCCAGTAGAATAAGGATTAAGACTGAAAATACCTATAGCACATTTAGTCTCTCCCATTCCTCGATCCAGCAAACCAACATCCAGTAGAATAAGGATTAAGACTGATATCATTCATATTAATGACTCCTAAATTTTGTAACCAGCAAACCAACATCCAGTAGAATAAGGATTAAGACTGTCTTAATTGGCGAATCTTCTTCGCTTTCGTCATACTCCAGCAAACCAACATCCAGTAGAATAAGGATTAAGACAATCTCTTAAAGATGTAATCAGGTAATTGCACCATATTCCAGCAAACCAACATCCAGTAGAATAAGGATTGAAACTCAATTGAATGTCCACCCTTCTCATTACCATAATATTTTCCAGAGTAATATCCAGTAGAATAAGGATTGAAACAGAATTCTGAACTTTACACCGTTCTAAATAATACCACTTCCTGAGTAATATCCAGTAGAATAAGGTGAAATCTAAACAATATCAAACGACCTTTATGGGCTTATTCTCCTCTAAATAGGCAACAAAATGTAGGTATTATTTCTCTTAGTGCAAGCCAAGCAAGTGTTCCCATCATGAAATCGTGTGTAGCCTAAGCCTAAATTTCATGATGAGAACTCTTGCAACTAACTTCCAAAGACTGTCTTCGTAAGCCTTGTGTGTTTGACCCGAAAAGGCTGTCTTTGGACAACAGCCATGCCGAATTTCTCAGGTTCTTCTTTAATTCATCTCTTCTTTTTGATGTATTCTTCCAAATTATTCCCTTATAAATTTTGAATAATGTTTTAAGTTATTACCTTTATATTAAAATTAGTTATATATATACTAAACTATCTTTTATATGCAAGCGCAATTATCTTTCAAAGACTCTGTCATTACTGAAAAACAGAAAACAGTCGTTGCTTTTTTAGAAGCAAACAATCCTGACATCTTAGATTATTATTCTAAAGCTGATTTGGAAACACTTATCAATCAGAGAATTCAACACTATTATAGCGAATTAGAAAGGCTTACATTACTAGGCTTTCAATCAGCTGAAGCTGAGGAAATAGCGAATAAGCAGCTCTTTGATTTTAAAACAAGTTACTCAAGGTTGCATGATATGTTGGTGGAGCAATACGCCTTTAGTATTGATGTTTTTGATGCTGAGACTAGCGCAAAAATCCTTTATTTCTCCAAAGAATATCGCTCTTTGATTGATGAAGGGAGAAGTATCACAACACTGATTGAATCCTTTTTTATGGACTAACTCAGCTTCATTAATCAACGCTATTTTCTTACTCTGAACCTCCTATCTAAAATGTCCTATCAAAAAAAGCAAGCCCTCAAAGATAATTTGGAGGGACTCAAAACTGCATACCAAATCCTCGATGAAAAAAGAGTTGCCAGCCCTGAGGAGAAAGACATTCTTTCAAAATTTAAGGGTTGGGGCGGTCTAAAAGAATTACTCTTGCCTTTGGATAATATTTCTTCTTGGAGTTTAGAGTCGTTAAAAATTAAGCCTCATATCGAAGAATTACATACTTTCTTATCCTCAAAGCCAAACTATGAACAAAATATCGAGAGCATCAAAAACAGTATTCTTACCAGTTTTTATACTTCTCCTGAACTCATCCATTCCATTGGAAATGCCCTATTGAAAAATGGTGTAAAAGCTGATAATTATCTTGACCCAAGTGCCGGTTCTGGACTATTTTTTAGTGAATTTAAACAATTGGGAATTGCCATGAAAGATAGCTTACTCTTGGGAAAGGACGATTTAACAGCTAAAATCTTAAAGGCACTTCATACTAACAGTGTACATGCTCCTTTTGAAACTGTTGGAAAACATAAAATGGGTACTTATGATTTAATTTCTTCCAATATTCCTTTTGGTGATTTCAAGGTTTTTGACCCAATTTATAATCTCAATAAGAATAAAGTAAAACGACAGGCGAGTAATCATATTCATAATTTCTTCCTTGTCAAATCCCTTGATTTATTGAAAGAAGGCGGAGTTTTAGCGCATATCATGCCTTATGGTGTTTTGGATAGTCCAGCTCATTTGCCCATCAGACAATTTGTAATGGCTAATGCTAATCTCATTTCAGCAATTCGATTACCTCAAAATACTTTCTTAGATGCTGGGACTCAGGCTGGTGCGGATTTGTTGATTTTACAAAAGACTGGGCCAAAAACTTCGTTGAATCCAATGGAGCAATCTTTAGTGCGAACTGCTTTGATTACTCATGAACAATCCTCTCACAAATTTCAACTCAATGAATTCTTCCATCTGAATCGTAATGCTATCATTTCTGATGAGTTGACCTTCGGGAAAGACCAGTATGGAAGACCCAATTTAGCGTATCTAAAAGCGGGTGGACTCCCTGAAATTTGTAAAGCTGTAGATGAAATTTTGTCTGCTGATTTCAAGAAAAACTTTACAAGTAATCTTGCTATGAAATCATCCGAACCTTCTCTTTTTCACGATACTTCTGTCTGTAAGAAAACTAATCTTATTCAATTAGACCTCTTTGCTCCTGCTGCTAATGTTAACCCTGTTGAAGCTACTTTACCCATTACACCCACATTGCCCAAGAACATTCCTTATAAAACACCTCTGACCGAAAGCGATATTGATGGTCAATTTGTGGTTGAAAATGATAAAATCTTTAAGCTTAAAATTGATGTTGGCGCTAATTACCTTGTTCCCACTGATTATACGTTAGAACTACAAAATATGTATTTGGCGGTGATGCAAATCCGTAAAACTTACGATGATTTGTATCGCTACGAATTATCCGAAAAAATTGAGCATCCAGTTTTAAGAAAATCTCTCAATGAATTATACGATAACTTTACGAGTGTTTATGGTTCTTTGAATACCAATAGAATTTATTTAGACGAAGACCCGAAGAATAAGCAGCTTTTTGGTCTAGAGCGGGTTGAAAATAAGGAATTTGTAAAGTCAGATATTTTCCATAAACCCATTGGTTTTAATCAGGTACTTGAATATTCTGTCAAGGATGCATTTTATGTATCGCTCAATCAATATGGTTTTGCTGATGTGCCTTACATTGCTAAGCTTAGTCAACATAATGTAGCAGCCATTGAACAGCAATTATTAGCGGACAAACTTATTGCCTATAATCCTAAAACAGCAAGATTTGAAGGTTTTGCTTCTGTCATTTCAGGGAATGTGGTAGAGAAAATCAATTGGTTAGAAAACAATTTACCGCACATTGAAGACCAACAAAAAAAGGAAAGATTACAGCATACTTTAGATTGTTTAAAGGAGGTTCTCCCCACTCCTATTAATTTTAATGATTTAGATTTTAACCTGGGTGAAAGATGGATTTCTCCTAAAATCTATGAACGTTTTGCTCGTCAGCTCTTCAACAGTTCAAGTGTTACTGTAGATTATTTAGAAAATACTGATAACTACATGATTAGATACCAAAAGTATGAACGCAATGAAAATATCAATACTTTGTATGCCGTTGCTGCCGACAATAATAAAGTAAATGGTATTGATTTGCTGGAACACGCTCTGTACAATACTACGCCAAAAATGGAAAAGTTAATAGGCTATGATGCTAGAGGTAAAAATATTTATGTAACTGATAAAGATAAAACCATTCTGGTCAATAACAAGATTGAAGATATTAGAAACAAATTCGTCGCCTTTTTGAATGAACAAGACATTGATTTTAAGAACGATTTAGCCAAAACGTATAATCAGAAGTTTAACTGTTATGTAAAACCTCAGTATGATGGTGGACATTTAACTTTCCCTCAATTGAATTTACAGAATTTAGGCATTCCTGATTTATATAAATCTCAGAAAGATGCAGCTTGGACTTTGATTCAACAAGACGGTGGAATTGTTGACCATCAAGTAGGTTTGGGTAAATCATTAACAATGATTGTAACAAGCCATGAAATGAAACGCTTAGGCGTGGCCAATAAACCCTTGATTCTTTGCTTGAAAGCTAACATTGCTCAGATTGCCGAAACCTATAAAAAGGCTTATCCTGATGCCAGCTTACTTTATAGCGGTGATGTAGATTTTAGTAAAAAGAATCGTGAGAATATCTTTAATCAAATCAAGAATAATCATTGGGATTGTGTCATTCTTACCCATGAGCAGTTTAGCAAAATACCTCATTCCCATGAAGCCTTTTCGGCTGTTCTTGGTGATGAACTAAATAACCTGAATAAGGATCTGAAAGTAATGAATGCGATGTCTCAAACGTATGAGACCAAACAACAATACAAAGGCTTACTGAAACGACAGGCTAATTTAGAAAGTAAGCTTAAAACCAAAATGGAAGCGATTAAGGAACATCGTGATGATGTACTCAACTTCGATTCTATGGGAATTGACCATATTTTTGTCGATGAATCACATATTTACAAAAACCTTACATACAGTACTCGGCATAATAATGTCGCTGGACTAGGAAGTATGGAAGGAAGTGACAGGGCTTTAAATATGTTGGTTGCGCTACGAACTTTACAAGAAAAAAAGGGGAAAGATTTAGGGGTTACTTTTCTGTCTGGCACACTCATTTCTAATTCTTTGAATGAATTATACTTGCTATTTAAATACCTTCGACCCAAAGAACTAAAGAAACAACAGATTTTCAATTTCGATTCTTGGATTGCTACTTATGGCGTTAAATCAACAGAGTACGAAATCTCCATTACCAATAATATCATTCAGAAAGAACGATTTCGAGAATATATCAAAGTGCCTGAATTAGCTATTTTCTATAGTCAAATTACAGATTATAAAACAAGTGATATGGTTGGTATTTTCCCAGCTAAAGCTAAAACTGAATTAGTGGTTTTACCTCAAACCAAGGAGCAGCAAGACTTTTCTTTACGTTTACAAGATTTTGCCAATTCTGGAGATGGTACCTTAATCTATCGTAATCCCCTAAGTGAAAGTGAAGAAAAGGCAAAAATGTTAATTGCCACCAATGAGAGCAAGAAGATGGCATTGGATATGCGTTTGATTCATCCTAGTTTTAACGATGATGTCAATAATAAAATCAATCAATGCTGTCATAAAGTATTAGATTACTATCAGGAAGGTAATCACTTCAAAGCAACTCAAATGATTTTCTGTGATTTGAGTACTCCTTCTTCTAAAAGTACTGGTTTCAATGTTTATTTTGCCATCAAGGATAAGTTGATAGAAAAAGGACTAAAACCTGAGGAAGTCGCTTTTATTCAATCTTTCAAAACGGATAAGCAGCGAGAAAAACTCTTTGAAAAAATGAACGATGGTGAAGTAAGGGTTTTGATTGGCTCGACAAGTACTTTAGGAACAGGCGTAAATGCCCAGCGCCGAATGATTGCCATGCACCACTTAGATATTCCATGGAAACCCTCTGAATTTGAACAGCGCATTGGTAGAGGTGCCAGACAAGGGAATGAATATGCCATGAAGTTTAATAACAATGAGGTACATAATTTTGTCTATGCCGTTGAACAGACGCTAGATTCTTATAAATTCAATCTTCTGCTTAACAAAAGTATTTTTATCAATCAGATTAAATCGAATCAGCTAGGTGTACGAAAAATTGATGAAGGGGGTATGGATGAAGCCAATGGTATGAATTATGCCGAGTACTGCGCCATTCTTTCTGGAAATACCATGCTCCTTGATAAAGCTAAATTAGAACGTGAGCTTGGAAAGGTAGAATCTGAAAAGTTTATGTTTTTAAAAGACCAGCGACTGGCGGAAGAAAAGATTGAAGGGTTGGAAACTTCCTTGCGATTAAATGAAATGAAAAAAGAAGCATTTCAGAAAGATCAAAAGTTCCTTTTAGAACAACAGTTTGCCTTTCATTCAGAAAAGGTTAATCTTGACAAATACTTGATAAATTCTCAGACCTTAGAAAATTTTATTACTCGTCATTCAGATTCACTTTTTGATAAAAAGGAGCTTGATATAAGGACTGAAAAAGGATTAGGTGCGTATCTTGTTAAATTAAGAGATAGCATCTCTCAAGAAGGAATTACGGAAGTAGGCACTTATGCAGGCTTTAAAATGTATTTCGAAACGACTAAGATAAGAGATTTTGATAATAGAGTAAGCTTAGAAAATATCTTAATACTACAAGGGAAGAGTAATGAAAAGTATGGTTTCAATGGCGGTTATCTTGCGAGTACGCCAGATATTGCTGTACAATACCCACAAAGAGCACTTGTCAAAATTCCAGCATTAATAGAAAGTGTTCAACTGAACATTGAAAATATCAACAAGAATATCAACGATTTAAGAAAGTTTATCCAAGAAGACTTTAAAGGAGAAAATGAACTGATTAAAGTCAAGAAAGAACTTGATTCCCTAAAAGAAAAGATTGATCAAACCATTGAAAAAAAGGAAAAGTCCATCCATATTACTCCATCCAGCAATGCAGAAGAGCAGGTTAATGAGATGGATAAGAAAGGGATGAGGGTTAAAATATGAAACAATAGCTTTGCTCTATAATGTTTGATATTATAAACATTATATGTATATTTGTTCATAATATCAAACATTATGAATTCTAAAGCAACTATATTACTACCGACTGCTGCTAAAATATTAGCTCAATTAGGAGAAGATATTAGACTTGCTCGTCTAAGAAGAAAACTAAGTGCCGAACAAGTTGCTGAACGTGCGGACATTAGTCGTACCACATTATGGTTAATTGAAAAAGGTACGCCAAGTGTTGCGATGGGGGCATACGTTCAAGTATTATTTGTATTGGGTTTAGAAAGAAACTTTCTAAACCTAGCCAATGATGATACTTTAGGTAGAAAGTTACAAGATGCTGATTTATTGGTCAAAAAACGGGCAAGCAGAAAAACGAAAGAGGCATAAGATAATGGCAGAAAAAAAACGACATATCACTGTATTTACAGATTGGGAAAGCTCAGAAATACCTCAATTAATGGGTGAATTATCTGCAACGCAAATCAGAGGAAAAGAAATATTTGCTTTTGAATATGATAAACAGTGGTTGAAAGTTAATGAATATCTCTTTTCACTTGACCCTGATTTAGCATTATATAGTGGGAAGCAATATCTAAATGACACTAAAAGTAATTTTGGTATTTTTATGGATTCTTCACCCGACAGATGGGGACGTTTACTCATGCGTAGGCGTGAAGCTGCTATGGCAAGATTAGAGGGGCGTAAAGAACAATTACTTTTTGAAACAGATTATCTTTTAGGTGTATATGACCAACATAGAATGGGGGCAATACGATTTAAGGAATCTATTGAAGGTCCATTTTTAAATGATAATAGAGCAATGGCTGCTCCCCCTTTTACCTCTCTAAGAGAATTAGAGCAAGCTAGTCTTCAACTTGAAAAAGATGACAGTGTAGATAATCCTGACTATTTAAAGTGGTTAAATATGCTCATTGCTCCTGGTTCGTCTTTAGGAGGTGCAAGACCCAAAGCAAGTATTGTAGATACCAATAAGCATTTATGGATTGCAAAATTCCCAAGTAACTTTGATAATCGAGATACTGCTGCATGGGAAATGGTTATTTATGAATTAGCCCAAAAATCGGGGATTCAAATGTCTGAAGCAATGATTCAAAAGTTTAGTGGTCATCATCATACTTTTTTGACAAAACGTTTTGATAGAGTCAATAGTAAAAGGATTCATTTTGCCTCTGCTATGACACTACTAGGATATACCGATGGAACAGATTTTCAGGACGGGGTAAGTTACTTACATTTAGCCGAATTTATCATGCGAAATGGCTCAAACGTAGAGGGTGATTTAGAACAGCTTTGGAGAAGAATTGTCTTTAATATTTGTGTCTCTAATACAGATGACCATCTTAGAAATCATGGATTTTTATTGACAAAAAAAGGTTGGGAGCTCTCCCCTGCCTTTGATATAAATCCCATTGAAACTGGCACAGGATTAAAATTAAACATTTCAGAAAATGATAATGCTTTGGATACAAATCTTGCTTTGGAAGTCGCAATATTTTTTAGGCTAAAACAAGAACGTGCCAAGCAAATTATTGAAGAGATTAAGAGAGCCGTAGCTGAATGGAAAACAATAGCTACAAAATATAAAATAAGTAGAAACGAACAGGAAATGATTAGCAGAGCATTTATGACAGTTTAGTGAACAATCCCTTTTTTTACATTTTATACCCTTGTTTTCTACTCTTTTCGAACAGTAGAAATAGCATAGAGGGGATATACATCGATGGGGGGATAGCTTGAGAAGTTCTCCAAAGAGAGGCGAATGCCTAAATCTCGCTTTTTCTCTTTTAAAAACATAAACATGCTTTGCATTGCCCCTTTATTTGAGGCTTTAATCTCTAAGGGTACAATCTGTTCTCCTTGCTGAATAACATAATCAATTTCCGCATTACTGTTGGCACTTTCTCGATGCCAGTAATATAAATTTTCTTGTTGCAAAGGGTTTCCGTATTTCAAATATTCTAACCCTACAAACATCTCTGCTATCGCTCCTTTGTTAATAGCATCAAAATCATTTTGAGCTAATAACTTTCCGACATCTAAGCCTAAAACTCTTTGATAAAGTCCTGTGTCTAATAAAATGAGTTTACGTTTTTTTTCATCCAGCTCGGCTCCTAGTGGTATCCCATTGGCAGAACTATGCGTTACAGGAATCACCAAGCCTGCCATCATTAATAATTGAACGGCCTCTTTAATTTGTACCAAACTCGTTTGTGTAGCCGCTTTGGTATAAATAAACTTTCCTCCTGTTTGCTGTATAATAGCATCAAAAACCTCTGAAATTCTCATTGAAGGTACTCTTTTCTTATATTTGGCAAAATCTGCTTTGATTGAAATGATTAAATCATCCAAAACAGCTTGTACTTCTAATAAGCTACTACCGCTTGCATATTGAGCAACGGCTTCTGGCATTCCTCCTACTATCAGAAATTTCTTAAAATATTCTGTCAGTTTTTGATGAAAAGGCAAAGGCAAAGGATTTTTTGGACTTGCCTGCTTTTTTAAGTTGATAAGCCTATGCTCTCCTAAGCTACCTAAAAACTCATCAAAAGAAAGTGGATACACAAAAACAGACCGTACTCGGCCTACCCCGAAAGATGGTAATTGTTCTAAAGCAAATTCTAATAATGAACCCGCAGAAATAAGATGTAATGCTGGCATTTTTTCATAGAAAAAACGAAGCGATGAAATGGCAGGCAAACACATTTGTATTTCATCAAAAAACAGTAAAGTCTTATCAGGAATAATTGGGGTATTGAAGTATAAAGATAAGTTGTCACAAATTGCATTGGGCTCTAGGTTTCCATTAAAAAAAGCTTGAACATCTAAAGAAGCCTCAAAATTAACTTCAATGTAATAGTCAAATCGTTTTGATAGTTCTTGTACAGCCGTGGATTTCCCTACTTGTCTTGCTCCACGAAGCATCAGTGGTTTTCTATCAATTTGGTTCTTCCAATCAAGTAAAACCTTATCTATTTCTCTATCAATATGCACTTTTGTCATTTTCAGTACCCGTAAATTCAACACAAAAGTTAAAAATAGTAGGCAGAAAAACAACTAAAAAACAATTTATAGGCATCTAAAAGGTATTTATTGATTCATCTTAGGAACAATCCATGTATCAATCCAAGATAAAAAACTTAAGAAAAACGCATAAATGAGGACTTAAACCTACATGGACTGGATTAATACATTTTGGTATAATTGTTTGATATTGCTTTATAGACATTAATTGTATTATTGTTCATATTTGGGAGGTGCAAGGTGCAAGACCTACAGCAAGTATTGTAGATACCAATAATCATTTATGGATTGCAAAATTCTCAAGCAACTAAAACTCACTGCATAAATTCTTAAACTAAAGGAAAATATACTTTCCCTGCCCAGTAAAGTGGTATAAAGTGTAATTTCCCTTGAATCCCGAAGGGAGCATTTGAAAAAATAATAGCTTTTGTGATATGAGGATATTGTTCTAATAAATAATGTAAACTTTTCAAAGACCCACTTCTTCCAGATTTTACTTCTATTGGAATAATTTGCCCGTCTCCCACCATTACAAAATCTACTTCTGCACTACTTCCCGGGCTAGTTCTTGCCCAATATGTGAGTTCTTCTTTTTGTGTAGTAATCATTTGTTGTGCCACAAATTGCTCTGCCAACATTCCATTAAAGGCAGCAGTTAGGTTCTTTTTTAAGTAAACATCTTGAATGGACAATTTACTTTTTCGCAACAATAAACCAATATCAAGATGAAATAATTTGAATTGCTTACCAGAAGGTGTAAGCGGTAATCCAGCAATTGAAACATTTTGAACAGCATTTAGTAAACGAGCTGTCCTTAGTACTTCAACACCTTTTTTGATGGTGGGGCTTGAAAAACGGTCAGATAAATGTGTGTAGATAATCTGATTACTTATTAGCGAAGCACTTTTTTCTAAAATGTCATTCAGCACATCGCCATCTACAGTGGGCTTATATTTCTTGAAATCCTGCTCATAAGCGTACAATAAGTTATCTTGTATTTCTTTTACGTCATTAAAATCTTGATTGTTTACAAAACTTTGCACGCATTCTGGCATTCCACCTACAACAAAGTAATTATTGAGCTCATCATTCAAAATACCTGTTACAACTTCTGGTAAAATAGTAGGTTTGTCATCAAGAATATGGGCGATTGAGTCTTTTTTTCGGGCTAATAAAAACTCATAAAAAGTCATCGGTGCTAGACTCATCACATCTACCCGTCCCACTGGAAAAGGCTGATTCCTAAATTCAAAGTCTAATAGTGAGCCTGCCGCAATAAGATATAATTCTTTTTTATCTTCATAAAAATACCTCAAACTACCCAATGCATCGGCACAAGCCTAAATTTCATCAAAAAAAAGTAGGTCATTTACAAGGTCAATCTTAACACCAAGTGCAAACTCTAGTTCTAAAAGTATTCTGTTTACATCAAAATTACTTTTAAAAATAATGTGTAAATCTCGTCTTTTTTCGAAATTGATAGTAATTACCTTTCCTGTAAAATACGATTCTCCAAACTTTTGAACCAACCAAGACTTTCCGACTTGTCTTGCTCCGTTCAGCACAAGTGGTTTTCTTGAGGGTTTTACCTTCCAATTCGCTAATTCATTTAGCTTTTTTCTGAACATATATTCATTAGTCTTGTCAATTCAACTCTATTTCTTTGCAGAAATAATACGAAAATTCAACAATAATGGTTATAATTTTAAATAATCAATTTAAAATTATAACCATTATTGTTGAACAGGACTATGTAGTTTCCCTTTCTAAGACCATATAAAGAATTTAAAGAGTTAAATTATCTAAGACTGTAGATAGCCTTTGAATCACTCTGCCTTCATCTGCTTACTTTTGACTTTTCCTTCCTTACCTTCTAAAATATACTTGAAGTTGAAATCGAAACGTACTTTTTCTAAAAAGTTAGCGTCTCTATTTACCTTCATAGCTTTTACCTTTTGGGCTTTCTCTTTTAGATAGGTTAATTCTGTCGAAGTAAAATCTCTATTCTGTTCATTCAAATAAGCGTCTAAAACCTTCTCCTTCTTTTCTTCCAAGATGATGGGCTTGGATTTTAGTACACCATTTTCTTCAAAGGTATGAAGTTGATAAATGCTTATTTTATCAAGCAAATGCTGTTCATATAACTTTTGAAGTGTCTGAGGAATCTTATTACATAGCTGATCGTGATACTGTTTAGATACTAGCCTCCCACTCTTTTCAGTCAATAGTCGATGCTCGTACTCTTCTTCAGCATTCAAATAGCTAAACATTTTATTGATAGATAGTACTTTCAAGGCTATCACATAAGCGTGCTCTTTGTATTTACTTAATCGTTGAACTGCTTTTTCTGCATTACCTAAACTTGCTTCCAATATAACATTGTAGTGATGTTGAATGGCATAGTCCTCAATATGTAGCAAAAGTTCTTTGGTAAAATCTGCTGTTAGTGGCAACAACATGTCGGGATATTCCTGCTTAATCTCTGCAATCGATGGATGGTAGTTTCGTAAAATATCCGCTGACAATAAAATGGCATTCCCAGCAAACTCTTTAGTAGCCATATCAACTAACTCTTCCTTTTTACTCCCAGATTGCCCACCTACAATAATCAAGCTTGGTTTCTCTGAGGGCGTTTTATAAAGAATGCTATCATCAATAGCATTTAGCTTTATCTCTTCAATTTGTTCAGCACTCACAAAGAATCGACCTTTGAGACCTGACAATAAATCCATCTGCATAAAAGTAATATGAATTGAATGGTGGTTATATTCGTAAAATTAAACAATTTGTTCAATTTATTCAATACACCCCCACCAAACTAACAAAAAGATTATATTATACTTTTAAATTTAATCTTAAAACGCTAAGCTAATCTTTTATCCCTTTCTGATTGAATACAAAAGCTTCCATTAATTCATCATTCCTTACCCCTATCGTTTGAATGAAATGTTGTCTTGTCCAAAGGCTTGGGGTTTTTGATTTAAGTTGCGGATAGTTCTTTTTTAATTCTCCCGCCAAGTATGCCTTTAAATTGGTAATGATTACGTGAGGAGACTCCATCGCAATTTCTGTACTTATTTCAAGGATAACCGTATGTTTATCTCTAATGTCTAGTGACAATAATGCTATAGAGTTTTCATAACAATAACGATACGTAAGATTCAAAAAATCTGCATGAAGGTCTTCAGTCAAAAGCGTTTTTTTATACTTAGTGCAAAAGATAATACAATACTGTAAAATATTTTCTTTCATTTTTATTAGTTTAGCGTATACCTATCTATTTTTTTATTATATTTGATCTATAAATAGTCAATCCAAAATTATACAATTATGAATCATTCTTCAATTTTATTATTTAACTGGAACGTATATGGAATAGGGGTAGGAACTTTAACCTTCTGTACTTGGGCTGTTTTCTTCTTCTATGATTACTTTATCAGCGGGCAACATAGCAAAGAGTCTATGTTCGACAATCCATCTTCATCAGGTAAATCATTTGATACTCGTACTCAAATTCATGCCGAAGAGGTAGCGTTCGATTCAATGATTAATCAGTAATTAGGCTTATTCAAACTCCGTATTTATGAACATTTTTTCAAACCTAAATCTATACTATCATGCAAACACACAAGCAAAAAGTCAAGCATTTACTACTGACTACCCTTTTCTCTCTGTATGGATGCTACATCCAAGCACAATCTAACTGGGGGACAAAAGTCGCTTCTGCCTCTGAATCTGGCGCTACTGAAATCAGAAGTGTCATTGATGGTGTAACGACCCTGCTCATGGCGATTTCTGGAGTGGTTTTCCTCATAGGCATTACTTCCGCTGGTTTTAAGTATAAACAAGGCGATCAGCAAGCCTTTAAAAACCTTCAAGGTGTTTTGATGGGTTCATTAGTCTTGCTCATTGGTGTTGGGCTTTCGAAAATCTTGTTTTTCTAGCCAATGATTACCCAATATTACACCCACAAAGGAGTGAATCAACCTCCTTATTTTAAGGGATTCCCCATGTCTTTAATCATTATTTGGGCTGTTACCTTACTAGTAACTATGTTAGTATGTTTAATCATTGCCATCAAAATTGGGCATTTGTTAATTGGTTCTTTATTTTCAATCATCACGGTTGCTTGTGTTGGCTTTTCAGCTTTTATCTTTCTTAGAAAAATCGGTCCTTTCGGTTATGAAAAGATGTTGGTAAAGTATTTCTATCGGGTTCATAAAATAGCAGGAGGAAGACCTGCTATAACTAAGATAAGATTGTTTTGAGTAATTCTATTCTTGTATTTTGTCTTGTACTAACTTGAGAAAATGTATTGTGTTCTAAGCTTGTTTCACCGCTAAACCTAATTATCTATTCTATGATTATTAATAACAAAGAAAGCTTTCCCATCATCGGTGCGACTGATTTTGGGGCTTTACTCAGTCGAAATGGAGATATTACCTTATGTTATGAAGGTGTTTTTGCTAATTTAAACACCTTATCTGCTGATGGTTATCAGCTGGTTAATCTCAATTTTAAAAATGCGTTTTCGAGCCTTCCTGCTCATACGCTTTTGCATACTCAAACCTATTTTTGTTTTAACGATTATGCTGAAGGTGATATTCATTTACAAGCTTCCTCTGAAACCTATCTTGGAGGAGCTAACGAACGTTTACTTTTTGAAAAAAGGTTTAAACAAACCAAAAGTTATCTATTCTTTACTTTGGTCAATACTCCTCCTACCAAGAAAACGCTCTCCACCAATGGCATTTTTAGTTCCCTTATCAAAGTAGATAAGAAGAACATACAAAAAGAGGTTATTGAGAAATTTACATCCAGTATTGAAATTTTTCTTAGAACACTAGGACAAGGCATGGACTTTTCTTTTCATTTGGTGCTTGAAAAAGATTTATTAGGTACAAAAAGCCATCTTAATCTTTGTTAAAAATACATGATGCTATTAAGGATGTTATTTACCTTCCAGATAAAAACTGCTTGAAAGTGGGTGATAAATACTGTGGAATCTATCAAATTGACCCTATTCTATCCATCAACGATACCATTTCAAGTTTTACAGCAGATAAAAATCTTTCCACTGAAATCAGTTTTTTCCCTGCTGCCTTGTGTAAATCATTTACGCATAAAATAGACGGAGAGTGTATTTACAATGTAGTGATTTATAAAGAAAGTCTTGAAAATGTAAAATCCTCTCTACAAAGTCTTATCAAACAAAAAAGTGGTATTCTTTCTTTTTCAGAGGAAAATGGACACTCTTTACAGGATACCAAGCTCTTTCTTCAAAACTTGATTGATGGCTCTGGACGCTTATCTCCTATTCGCTTTTATGCCAATCTCGTTTTCTGGCATGCTGATAGTTATGAAGAATTTAAAGTACTAAAATCTCAAATCAATGATGGTTTCAAAAAAGTTGATTTAATCCCTTTTGAATGCAATGAAGAATTACCCATTGTCTTTATGAATACCATGCCGGGCAATGCAGGTAACATCGGTGCCGATCAAATGATTTTGACGTATGATGCAGTGGGTTCGTCTTTTTTAAACGTTGAAGAAACCTTTGCCTTTGATGGGAAATCAGCCTTAGGCTTACCACTTGTCAATCGTAATGGATCAAGAGTAATTGTCGATGTATTTGCAGAAAGTGGGAATTCAAGACAGCGAAAAGCCATTACTGGATACAATTTCTTTTGCTTAGGACCAACGGGGTCTGGAAAATCCGTAAGCATGAATTATTTAGTCCGCTGGGCTGTGGAAAGTGGAGCATTTGTGATGCTCGTTGACGTTGGACATAGCTATGAAAATCTTTGTAAAAATTATCTTAAAGGCTCTTACTTCTCATTTGGTGATGAAGTCCCCATTAAAATTAATCCTTTTGTGATTGATGCTGAAATGCCTTCCGAAAGGCGTTTGGATATGATACTAAAAATGCTTCTCAAAGCTTGGAAAGGAGATGAAACGCCCAGCAAACTAGATGAAAACATTGTTTTACAATCTATTAGCTACTATTACAATTATATAGCGGCAAAGAAAAGAGAGGAAAACGAAATGATTCCGCTTTGTTTTAATAGCTATTATGAATACATGGCGAATGTTTTCAGACATAAGGATTTACCTCATTTGAACACGTCCAAACTTTTTGATATCAACCACTTTTTAGATGTATTAAAGATTTTTCATGTGGGTGGTATTTATGCAGAAGTATTAAATGCTTCTTATCCAATTGACCTTAAGAATGAACGTTTTATTGTTTTTGAGTTAGATAATATTAAAGGGAATAAAGTACTTTTTCCACTTGTTGTCATTTACATGATGGGTACGTATGAGGAGATTCTCAAAGAAAAACTTAATCAAAGAAAATATCTGATTATCGAAGAAGCTTGGAAGGCTATTATGTCAGATATGTTTGCCGAATACATCAAAGAGGTTTATAAAACTGCCAGAAAGTTTAAAGGAACCATTGGTTTGGTAACGCAGGAATTAGATGACATCATCTCCTCTCCTATTATCAAAGAAACCGTCGTTACTCAGTCTGATATTAAGTTTATTCTCTCAATGGCTAAGTATATGAAAAAGATTGACAAAATCGCTCAGGTACTTTCTTTGGAGGATAAACACGTTGCTATGTTGTTAAGTCTTAATCGTGATTTGAAAGTAGATGACAGGTTCAGAGAATTATTGATTCTTTGGACTAATGAAGTGTATGGTGTCTATGGCATTTTATTGTCTTACAAAGAGTACTGGGCGTATACCACCGAAGCCCCTGAGAAGAATTTAGTCAAATTTCTTTATTTGAGGGAGTTCAACCGAAATTTTGAATTGACAATTAATTACCTCGCTGAGTTGATGATGAATCTTAATGGCTCACCCCAAGCAGTTATCAAATTCTGTGATGAAAAATTCAATTATAATTCTAAAATCAGTCATAACCCTCGCATGATTTCTTATGAATATGAGTAAAGAAAAAAGCTTTGAAATCAAGTATCTCAGAGATATTGATCGCATTAACCATACTGGCAAGTACCTTGTTTTTGGCGTATTGGGTTTTGCCCTTATCCTGGTTATTACTTCAATGGTTTTGTATAAAGATGCTATTACTTCTCAAAAGCCTAAACCCTACATCATGGATAAAAATGGAGAGATTCGTAAAGTATATGATGTTTATAATGATGGCTTTGAATTAGTAGCTAAAAAGGCAATGGTGGCCAAAGCTCATGAGCTTTTTTTTCGCTTAGAACCTGATGAGCAGCAAATCCATAGTAATATCCAAAAGAGTTTTTACTATGCTGACTTTATTCCATTGTACGAATTTTACAATAGCCAAAACTATTATAATAACATCGTTCAACGAAATGCCATTCAGTACATCAAAGTGATAGTATTGTCTTTAGAGGCTCTATGGGGCGGTTTTATGGCAAGGTTTTACTCAGAGGACAAGGAGGTGTTACCAAAGAAAGCTTTTTCATTACTGAATTTTCGATGGAAGAAAGAGACAGGACGGATAATAATCTCTATGGCTTTTTTCTCAATAAAATGAAGGTTATCGACAATAAGGAAATTAATAGTCGAGGGGCAAAAGATGTGGTCATCAATCCAAGTAATCCTTAGCTTTTTAAGGATTTTCCCATCCCTAATTTTGTTATAGTTGGCTCTTTATCGTTGAACAATATGGAAAAATATTTTAACCTAAGCTTTCTTAAATATCCTATTTCACTGATTATCAATATGATTCTTGTGGGATTTTACTTATACATTTTTCCTCCGAAAGATGGAACTGCCAATACACATGAAAATGAATTTTCCGCCATCAATTTTCACATTCCTGCGGCCGATAAAAAGATTGAAGAAAAAACGCCTTTTAATCAAAAAAAGGAAATGGAGAATGAGCGTTTTTGGGCCACCGAACCCGTACAAAATTCTCCCAATTCATTGGAGAATCATCCTAAGCATTTAGGAAAGACTCCTGTCGATTCTTCTAAACTACCCGTGAAAAGGCAGCAGGTTTATGCAAGTGTAAACAGCGCTACTAATCAGTATAAAAACCTCCTAACCATTCAGCGATTGGAGGAAAGAATCAAAGTATTAGAAACGGTCAATAAACCAACAGAAGTTAAAAACAATGTGACTAATACGCTTAAAACTAATAAAGACTCCGAAAAATCTAAAAACGATGGATTTAGCTTTAGTGATGCTGATTTAAAAGCTAAAAACGATCAAACCGCAGCATGGGATAATCCTTTTTTGTCGCCTATCAATAATCGCTTTTATGCTAATCATCAAACAAAAGAAGAGATACCGACCATTGGTCTTGAGCCCAGTAACAGATTAGGAAGTTTAGAAAAGAGTAAGCAAAGTATTTTAATCAAGGGGAAATTATTAGAATCTAAAACAGTGCGTAATAATACAACAGTCAAAATCATGCTGACTGAAAGTAAATCCTTGGGTAATTTTCATTATCAGGCGGGTGATATTATTGGTGCTAAAAGCCATATTCAGGGAGATAGACTATTACTTTCTGTAGAGGGTTATATCAAAAATGATATTTATCAAACGCTCAACGCTCAGGTGATGGATCTGGATGGTTTAATGGGCTTGAAAGTAAGCATTGATGCAGAAAACGAAATGCAAAAGAATGCTTGGGGACAAAATGTGGGAAGTACTTTGGGATCTATGAATCCGCTATTGGTTTATAATCCACAAGGAAGTCTTGCCCAAACCGTCGGCAATCAGGTGGTGGGTTCTTTAGTCAATCAGTCCCTGAATGGAGCCAATCAATATGTCAATGCAAAAATTAGGGATATAAAAGTCAGCATTAAAACAGGACAACAACTATTCCTCTTAATCAACAACTAATCTATGAAAAATTTAAAATACCTACTCTCCTACTGTTTGATGCTGTTTTCGCTCTTGATGGAAGCACAGACATTAAACTTGGTTAAAAAAGATTCTAATGCGATCACTACTTCCGCCAACCAGAAAAAAGTCTTGACTTTCAAAGAGCATAACATCAAAGGGAGCTATCCTGTGAGTGTCGCTTTTTATAAGACTACTCATATTGTGTTTGATGCCCCTATTAAATATTTTGATGCTGGCTCTAACCGAATTATTTGTGATAGAGTGGAAGGTGTCGATAATTTATTAAAGCTTAAAGCGGCTCAAATAGGCATTTTTGAAACCAATGTTACCGTCATTACGCATGATGGAAAGTATTATAGCTTTCTGGTTTCTTATAACGAATCTCCCAACAAACTCAATATTACAATGGCGGCAGGCTTAAATGATGCTTTTGAACAAAAGTTTAGCGATAGACCTGAGAAAATAATCTTTGCCGATACTTATTATACGGAAACGGAGATGATTCATTTTTCTAAAAAGATGATTGAGCTCTCAAAAGGTAGGCATACTATTCAGCACATTGCTGATAAAGTAGGGAATGTACAGTTCAAACTCATACAGTTGGCTACCAAAGAAGGAAAGATTATTGTATGTATTAACATGAAAAATAGCTCTCCCTTAGATTATAGTTTGGAGTATATGAAGTTTTATGTCCGTGATAAAACAAAGCGCAAAAAGGAGGTCTCTCAAGAAATTGAACTCAAACCCGATTTTGTTTACGTAGAGCAAGAGGGTGTTGCAGATAGGCGTAAACTTGGAGACGCCGGTGCTTCTTTCAATGTTGTGTTTATGATGCCTAAGTTTTCAATTGGCAAAGACAAACACTTTGAAATTGACATCGTAGAGAAAGATGGTAGCCGTAATATGAACCTCAAAGTTGATTATGAAACCTTTTACTATCAGATGAATAAATTATGAAAACATACTTTTTGATAGCCATCCTAATAACAGGATATTCAACCGACTCTCAGGGACAAATCAGGAATAAAAGCACAAAATACCTTGAAGTTTCAAGCGGGATACCGATACTTTTTGAGGATAACAATTTCCCACAAAACTGGCAACAAGGTGATAGATTTCATGCCCTATCCTTGTGTTTTGGTACTGCTACATCAAATTATCATCGAATTGGTTTTGCTTACCGACAAGAGAAAATACAAAATAATGCTACTTCTCTCAAAAACTATCAATTAAAATATAGCTATGAAGCCACTTTACTAAAAGGAAAATATCATCTTTCATATCTGGGCTTTTTATATGGAATAGGTGCTGGATTTCAATCACTTAGTAGTAGCATAGGTAATGAAAACAGTCAAGGTAAAGCTTATCCATTCTTAACGATTGGCTTTAATGTTGAGAAATTTTTCTCTCCTAAAATAGCCATTTTTGCCAGCGTTCATGCCGATGGGACAACCGCTGCGATTACTCGGCAAATCAAAGCAAATGCTCAAGTAGGTCTAAAATTTAAACTCTTTGATGCCCTATAGTCCTAATAAACCTGATTGTAATTAATCCAATAGGTAAACTTGTTATATCAATAAAAAAACATTGGAATGGTGTTGTAAACAGATTGATAAATCAGTTGTCATAGTAAGATAAAATGCCCTATATAAAAGGCTAAGTACCCATTATTCAAGTAAATCTTAAATCGTATTTAAGATTTACTTGAATAATACATCCTTAACAATAGCCATTATGCTTGTATTCTATATAGACTTTATCACCTCCTTATGCTTTTTAGCATTCATTGCCTTTTTGGAGAGAAGGGGAATTGTTAGTAATGAAATGAAGTACTCATCGCAATTTGCGCAGAAGTTTAATTTATTGATTTACAGGAATGCTAGGCTATATGTACTCCCTTATTTCTATGCCATTACGCTTTTAAATAACCTTGAAACTGTTTATGGGATAAAGCCTTTTGTCGGGCAAATCCTTTACTTTTTAATTGCTTTTATTCTTCAGGGATTAATCTGGCTAAGAATACAAAAAGTGACTACAGTTACTTTTTACAAGCAATTAAGATTTGTGATGCAAAAGCTTCATCTTAAATATTTCAGCATTCCCACAAAGAATGCTACTGATGAGCAAAAAGAAAAGCTTTTACAAGAGAAATCATCGACTCATTTTACGTTTCAGGAAATCCATTTCCTGCTGAATTCATGTACTTTACCTGTACTTTTTATCATTAGTAATTCATATTTTTTTGCAAAGCTGTTTTCCTATTTTCTAAATCATAGCTGAATTGGTTTGTTAAGTTATACCCAGAGCAAACTTCGTCCAAATTGGATGTTGTTTTTGTGCTTTTTGAATTGGCGTTAAGTTATCAATACCCTGATGTGGTCGTTGGAAATTATATT
>NZ_JAYFUL010000033.1:0-65902 GCF_034928825.1 Arcicella aquatica
GCAAAACTCCCTAAAAAGATTCATGCTGTCACTGCAAAAGGGTTTTTATTGAAAATTCTTTGCTTTATTATCATGTATATACTCGATAGACAGTTTTAACACTACGCAACTTACATTAAATATTCAAATTGTTTTAATCATCAATTTTTGCAATACTAATCTCATTACTTATTATTTTTTTAGCATTATTAGCAATAAATATTTCTAAATCATCAACTGAATTGAAACTAACATTCACTCGCTTGCTAAATTCTTCGAGGGATATTTTTTTTTGAAAAATTTTATTTAAAAGCCATTTCGCTGAATACGTTTCATTTTCACTTCCAATATTTTCGTTTATAAATTCTAAACAAAGCCATTTTATATATATTATCAAATCCATTTCTATTTTATGAGAGATAGCTAAAAACAATTCTTTACAAATCCATCTGGCTGTGTTTTCAGTCTCATAATCACCAACATTATTTTGTTCTATTTCTAATTTTGCCCATAATCGATAGAGGTTAATATTTTTTAAGTTTTTGATGCCTTCTCTACAAATCCATCGGGCTGTGTTTTCAATCTCATAATCTCCAATATTATTTTGTTCTATTTCTAATTTTGCCCATGACTCGTATAAGTCTGCATTTTTTGTATGTTTGATGCCTTCTCTACAAATCCATCGGGCTGTGTTTTCAGTCTCATAATCTCCAACATTATTTTGTTCTATTTCTAATTTTGCCCATAATCGATAGAGGTTAATATTTTTTGAGTTTTTGATGCCTTCTCTACAAATCCATCGGGCTGTGTTTTCAGTCTCATAATCTCCAACATTATTTTGTTCTATTTCTAATTTTGTCCATAATAGATAGAGGTCAATATTTTTTGTGTTTTTGATACCTTCTCTACAAATCCATCTGGCTGTATTTTCAGTCTCATAATCTCCAACATTATTTTGTTCTATTTCTAATTTTGCCCATAATTGATAGAGGTAAATATTTTTTGTGTTTTTGATGCCTTCTCTACAAATCCATCGGGCTGTGTTTTCAGTCTCATAATCTCCAACATTATTTTGTTCTATTTCTAATTTTGTCCATAATCGATAGAGGTCAATATTTTTTGTGTTTTTGATGCCTTCTTTACAAATCCATCTGGCTGTGTTTTCAGTCTCATAATCTCCAATATTATTTTGTTCTATTTCTAATTTTGTCCATAATAGATAGAGGTCAATATTTTTTGTGTTTTTGATGCCTTCTCTACAAATCCATCTGGCTGTGTTTTCTGTCTCATAATCTCCAACATTATTTTGTTCTATTTCTAATTTTATCCATAATCGATAGAGGCCAATATTTTTTGTGTTTTTGATACCTTCTATACAAATCCATCTGGCTGTGTTTTCAATCTCATAATTTCCAATATTATTTTGTTCTATTTCTAAATTTGCCCATAGTTGATACAATTCAGCATCATTAGTTTCTTGAACACTTTCCTTACAAATCCATAGAGCGGAATACTTTGTTGAATAATCCCCTATGTTATTTCTATCAATCTCTAAATTTATCCAATAAATACAATTGTGTGATAGAAAGCCAAAGCTTGCTGAAATTTGAAAAAGTAATCTGCTTAACTCTAAATTATCTTTAATATAATTATAAGGTAGATTCATTAATAGATATTCTCCAAATTTGTCCCCAACTTTCCTCGCCGAAAGTAAAATTGTTTCTAAAATATCAAGTTCATCTCTTTTCGGGGGCTCAATTTGAAAGATATATTTATAATAGAGTTCTGAGATTTGTGGATTTCTTGTAGTTATCTTCATACCATTATCTTGGATAAATGCTTCGCCAGTTAAAATAGACTGTATTTGTGAGAATGTTTTATCAATATTTTTTGTCCCGTTTTCCTTTAAACATTCTCTCAAAAATGCTTTTGTGCAATAACAATCTATTTCAGCATATCGCTTTGCTCGTAATTCTATGGTAACAATAATGGAAAGTGAAAATAATGCTGTTGAATCAACGTCCATTTTATCAATGTTTTCAACAATATCTTGGATTGTATCTTCAAAAGGTTTACCCTTTGTGATAGTAATCATTGTTGAAAGAAGGAAGTCTTCTCTTCTATCTTTTATTATTTTTTCTAAATCTTTCTTTTCATACTTAATTGGAATATTGGATTTAGTAAAAAGGTCGGCTAATCTTGAAACTTCATGTTCAGACAATTTTCCCAGTGAAAATTCACGATTAATTCCTTGGTTAATTCTTTTAGCTTCATCCGCAGTACTCAAAAAATACGTCCATTCATTTTTACGAGAAGCGATAACTATTTTTATATTTTTAGAACCAAAAGAGGATGCAAGAGTTCTTTTTTCTAACAAGCTATAAATATCGTTTCTTAGATTAGCATTATCCAAGAGTAATATCGTTGGTCTGTCATCAAAATGTAATGAACTCAAATTTAGGGATTCATTAAAATTAAAATCATAAACGACTCTGTATTTCTTGTCAAAATAGGCTATTCCGATTTGATGTAACAAAGTTGTTTTACCTTCCCCACCAGCACTTGTAAGAAGAATTACGTTATTTTCACTTAAACAGGCTTCTATATCTTTCAATACGTCTCTCTTAAATGTATGTTTTTTAATAATAAACCATTCAGGGCTTTTCCCATTTAAAAATTCTATTGCGTAATTTGAATTTTGTGGTTCTAAAAGGTTTACCTCCTTCAACTCGCTCCACCCTTTTTTTAACTCAGGTTTAAGTAATTGTTGAGTTTTTAAAAGTTCTCTTACCACTTTTACATTCTCTTTTATTTCAGTTGTGTCTCTTTTTATCTCTTTAGTAACAGAAAGTAATTCGTCCAACTTTCCAATAATCTCTACACAAAATACTTCAAATTTGCGGTTCAATTCTTCAAAAGAATGTGTAATTTGTGCTTTAAATTGTAGAGAATTGGCAGGTTCGGAGTCCTTATTTTCTAAGGCTAATTTTAAAGATTGTACTTCTTTTAAAATAGCTTCTGTAATGGCTTTTGTGGTTTTTACGTCCTTTTGGATGTCTTGCCAAATCCAAATTTGAAAGGCAATTCGTCCATTTTGGTTTTCTTTGAGGGCTTCTTTAAATGCCAAATCAAAGCAAAAAGGCAGCTTCTCTTTAAAAAATGCTCGTAATGCAATCCATTGTTCATCATTTTGTTCTTGCCCAGAAACCTCAAAAAGATATTGGGTAATATCATTTAAACAACCTTCTGGTTTTTCGAGCAATAACGTTTCAATATCTTCATCTTGAATCCAAAACTTCAAATCGGATTGCATATTTTTCAAAGTAGTTTCCTCTTCTTTGAAAGGATTAGGTTTGATTTTACTCCAAAAAGTAGTTTCTTGTTCTTGGGTAATTTTTTCGAGATACAGTTTTTTCACAAATCCAACAGAACGGACTGTTGCATCTTTCAACAAATTAGACAAATCATGATTGATTTTATCAGGATGTTCTTCAAATAATGTTTTTCTGAATTTCTGATAATCAATTTCTTCATTAAAACCTCCCATCAATTCAGGACCAATGGCTTGTACTGCTGTCTTACCAATTTCAAAAGCCGTAGAAATTGATAAAAAGCCGTTCTTATCAACGGCTTCCATTAAATCTTTGTTGGTCAAGCAATAACCAATGCCAGTAGCCAATAATTTTGAAATAGGGATTAGGGACATAGTATCTCCGTTTATTTTCCCTAAAAATAATCAGAAAGCCCAGTAAATTACATTTTGATGGAGAAATTTTATTTTATGGTTTTGTCAACTTGCGACAGCGAAAATCCGATCATTATTAAACTAAGTTTGCCTAAAACAATAAAAGCATCTCAAAAACACAAAAAAGCCCTGCAAATCAAATTTACAGGGCTTTTTCAATTATCTAAAACTATTCAACAATTCCTAATTGAACGGTATTAGTCTTCAATTTTTTATCAGAAGGTATGCTTAATGTTGATACGAAAGTATCACCAACTGCTAATAAACCTTTTTCCTTCAAGAAGTCAGTCATTCCTTTTACAGTTGCTTCAACATCATTTCCTTGGGTTTCATAATAGAAAACATTTGCTCCCCATAATAACCCCATTTCTTGCTGAACGGCTTTATTAGCTGTGAAGATATATAAACCTGCTTTAGGACGGTGAGCAGACAAACGGAAGGCTGTATAACCACTGTTTGTAATACATAAAATTGCTTTTGCTTCAGTATCACGTGCCAAACGACATGCACCAGCAATCATACGGTCGTTTAAAGGGAATGCTGTAGCACCTTTACTTAAAGAGTGGTTTTTGAAGTAAATTGAAGCCTCGTCACCTTTTACGATTTTAATCTCATTTTGTTGTTGTTCAACTACCTCTTGGATATGAGCCATCGTTTGAACAGCTTTCAAAGGATATGCTCCCGAAGCAGATTCACCACTTAACATCGTAGCAGAAGCTCCTTGCAATACAGCATTAGCTACATCTGAAGTTTCAGCACGAGTAGGTACTGGGTTAGAAATCATTGATTCTAACATTTGAGTAGCCACGATAACTGGTTTTCCAGCCAAAGTACACTTCTCAACCATTAACTTTTGTAAATGTGGTACTCTAGCACCGTCAATCTCAACACCTAAATCACCACGAGCAACCATGATAGCATCAGTAGCTTCGATAATTTCATCTAAATTATCAATCGCAAATGGCGTTTCGATTTTAGCAATAACCTTTGTATTCTTTTTACCATAAGCCTTGATTCTATCTTTGATATCATGAATATCAGCAGCAGTACGAACAAATGAAAGGGCTATCCAATCTACGCCATTATCTAAGCCAAAATATAAATCTTTAAGGTCTTTTTCAGTTAAACATGGTAAAGAAACCTTAGTGCCTGGTAGGTTAATACCTTTTTTAGATTTCAATACGCCACCGTAAATAACTTCTGTAATTACCTCTTTCTTTACTTTATCAATCTCTAAAACCTTAACTTCTAAATTTCCATCATCCATCAAAATTCTTTCTCCAACGTTTACATCTAAATACATAGAAGTATAAGTTGTACCAACACGTTCAGAGGTTCCCATTAAGTTTTCATCCATTACGAATGTTAAGGTATTTCCTGCGGTGATAGTAACGCCATTGTTTTCGACAAGTTGAGTACGAATTTTAGGACCTTGTAAATCCTGAAGCACTGCAAGATTTATATCTAATTCATCAGCTATTTCTCTGATTGTGTTTAGTCTTTGTAAATGATCTTCGTGTGAGCCGTGCGAAAAATTTAGTCGGAAAATATTTACACCTGCTTTAGCAAACTTAACCAGCATTTCTTTTGAATCAGACGCCGGACCTACTGTTGCTACGATTTTAGTTTTTCTTTGATAAGACATATTTCTGTTAATTATTCAATCTTGATGGTTCAATTAGATAATATACTGCGAAATTACATTTTACTATTTATACTTTGAATTAATTTTATGTGTTTTCTTCGAGAAGTTTAATTTTTATTTTACAAATATAATTTTATCAAGAAAATAAGTAACCAAATCTACAGTATATATTTCAAGAAATATCAATAATAATATTTTGTCTTCATCTATTTTTTCAAATGATTATTCTTCCAATAAAAAATCCCACAAAACAATTGCTTCATGGGATTAGTCATCATCATTTATACTAAACTAGTTCATGTTCTAAGGCTATAAAATTACTTAATACATTATCTCGGTTAAATACAGGTAAAATATCAACTCTACAGAGGTAAGAATCTCCATCTTTACGGTAATTGATTACTTTTCCCGAAAATGGAGCCCTGAGATTTAGACTTTCTCTAATCAATTGTCGTGTTACTAAAGATGTTTCTTTACCTTGAAGAAAATTCGGAGATTTACCTACTGCTTCATTAAAGCCATAGCCAGTCATTCTGGTAAAACCCTTGTTTACCCATTGAATTTTTTCTTTTGGACAAGTTATGACAACAGTATTTTCTCGAAGTTTTATAAAGTCAAGAACCATATTTAAATCAAAATCCCAAGCCTTATTTTTAGCATACTCTTTCAAGAAATCATAGTCGCTAGTACCATTACCAGCAATACTCATAAATTCAAAGGCATACAATAGTGGACTTACCACACGAACTCCCTTAAAAGTATCACAATGGACTTTGGTAGATAGATTTGTCATTTTACAAAAAATTAATATTATACTTATTGATAATGGTAAGACTTTGTAAAATCATTTTGTTTTAATTTTTTTAAAATATCTTTGTTCTAATGAAATTTAACCCTTGATAAAAGTGAATCTTAAAGTCCTAAAACACATTTATTTTCTTGGCATAGGTGGCATCGGTATGTCGGCAATTGCACGTTGGTTTATTGCCAATGGATATTCGTTAGCTGGCTATGACAAAACCGCTACCCCCTTGACCAATGCTTTACAAGCCGAAGGAATCCCTGTTCATTTCTCTGATAACATCAATTTGATTCCCGCTGAGGTTTTAGCGAATAAAGAAGAAACTTTAATCGTCTATACACCCGCTATACCTAAAGATAACCTTGAATTTAATTATTTAAAAGATAATGGTTTCACATTGATGAAGCGTTCGCAAGTATTGGGGTTATTAACCAAAAGCTTCTATACCATTGCAGTTTCTGGTACACATGGCAAAACCACTACTTCATCGATGGTATCGCATATTCTAAAACAGGCTGGTAAAAACGTTACCGCTTTTTTAGGGGGAATCACACAGAATTATGGTACCAATTTTTTAATCAATGAATCTCCTGATGATGTAATTTGTGTGGTAGAAGCTGATGAGTTCGACCGTTCGTTTCTTACACTATATCCTAATCTAACCATTGTTACTTCAACAGATGCCGACCATTTAGATATTTATGGTGACCACAGTCAGTTGCTAGAATCTTTTCAATTATTCGTTTCTCAGCTCAAAGATGGCGGAAAATTGTACCAACGCAAAGGGTTGAATTTAGCAGGTTTTACCAAGAATGAATCGGCAGAATATTCATTAAATGAAGGTGATTTTTATGCACAAAACCTTAGGATTGAAAATGCAGAAATGATTTTTGATATTATCTATCCAAATGGTATTATTAAAGATTGTACTTTGCTGACGCCTGGTTTTCATAACGTAGAAAATGCTTTGGCAGCTACGGCCGTAGCTTTAGAAGCAGGATTGACGGCTGAACAAATCAAACAGGGTATTTGCAGTTTTGGTGGTGTAAAACGTCGCTTTGAATACCATATCCGTTCAGAGAAAATTGTTTATATCGACGATTACGCCCATCATCCTACCGAAATACAGGCCTTTTTATCTTCTGTGAAGGCATTATATCCAACGCGTAAATTAACGGTAGTATTTCAGCCACATTTGTTTACACGTACCCGTGACTTCCAAGAAGGCTTTGCAGAAAGCTTGAGCTTGGCTGACGATTTAATTTTATTAGATATTTATCCAGCGAGGGAATTACCTATCGAAGGCGTTACGTCGCAAATTATTTTCGATAAGGTAACATCGCCTATCAAAACACTTTGCAGTAAAGAAAAAGTATTAGACTTATTAGAGGCCAAACAGCCTGAGCTAATAGTAACCGTTGGTGCTGGTGATATTGATACGCTGATTTCTAAGATTAAGGAATGGGGGATTAGTTAGATATAGGGCTTATATTAGATACCTTATAAAAAGGTGTCTAATATAAATTAATAGATGTAAATTATAGTAAAAACTCATCAACATGAAAAAAATACTTACCCTACTTATTACCACTTGTTTTTGTTTTACACTGTATGCTCAACAATTGAGTGTTGAACATATTATGCAAGACCCTAAATTTACCATTGGAGCTTTGCCTTCTTCTATCAATTGGTCGGAGGATAGTAAAATGGTTTATTTTAATTGGAATCCATTCAGAAATAAGGCGGATTCGTTATATGGGGCTTCTGTCACTGAAAAAAAACCATTTAAAATAGCTCCTCAAACACGTAGAGCTTTACCTTCATTTTCGGGGGTATATAATAGAGATTTCTCTAAAAAAATCTATACAAAAAATGGCGATTTGTTTTTGCTAGACTGCAAAACAATGGCTGTTCGCCAGATTACTAATACTGTTGAAACGGAAGGTAACCCTAATTTTAATGGCAAGGAAAACAAAATTATTTATACCAAAGCCAGCAACTTGTTTAGCTTTGATTTATCCACTGGCGAAACAGAACAACTCAGCAATTTTTTAAGTGGAGCTAAAAAAGCGGAAGCAAAGCTAAATGAACAAGAAAAATGGCAAAAAACTGACCAGTTAAGTCTTTTTGAAATATTAAAAGAACGTGCTGATAAGAAAAAGCAGGGAGATATAATTGCCAAAGCTGATTTGCCTAAACGTGCCAAAGAGATTTATATTGATGATAAAAGAGTAGATATTCAGACTTTGAGTCCTGATGAAAATTATATTACCTATCGTTTAACTAAATCGGCAACGGGTGCTAAAAATGCTGTTGTGCCAAGCTATGTAACCGAATCGGGGTTTACCGAAGATTTGCCTGCTAGAACCAAAGTAGGTGCGCCGATGCCAAGTTATGAGTTTTGGGTATATGACATCAAAAAAGATACCGCTTTACAGGTTTCTACGAAGGAGATTGAGGGAATTTATGACCAACCTGATTATTTAAAAGATTATGCTAAAAAAGATACGACCAAAAATAAAAAGGTAGAACCTAGAAAAGTAATCTTTAGTGAAGTCGTATGGTCGGAAGATGGTAAATATTGTGTCTTGGTTGTAAGAAGTCAGGATAATAAAGACCGTTGGATTTTGAAATTGGATGTTGCTACCCGAAAACTGAAGACTATCGACAGACAAAGAGATGAGGCTTGGATTGGCGGACCGGGGATTAATTTCGGAAATATTGGTTTTTTAGGGGATAATCAAACGGTATATTATCAATCAGAAGAAGATGGTTATTCTCATATTTACACTGCCAACTTAGCAACTGGGGCTAAAAAACAATTAACAAAAGGTAAATTTGAAGTACAGAGCCTTCAACTATCAAAAGACAAACTATTTTTTTATTTTACTTCAAACGAGGTACATCCAGGAGAACAGCATTTTTATAAAATGGCTGTAACAGGTGGGGATAGAATACGTTTAACAAAAATGACGGGCTCGAACCAAGTGGTGCTTTCACCCGATGAAACCAAATTAGCGTATTTGAATTCTTATTCAAATCGTCCTTGGGAAGTGTATATTCAAGACAATATTGTAAATGCTCCCCCTACCCAGATTACTAAATCACAAAGTCAGCAGTTTAAAGAATACAAATGGCGTGAGCCTGAAATCATTACTTTTAGTGCAAAGGATGGCGCTGAGGTATATGCTCGTTTATATGAAGCCAAAGGAGAGAAAGGGAAAAAACCAGCAGTAATCTTTGTACATGGTGCGGGGTATCTACAAAATGTACATAAATGGTGGAGCCAGTATTTCCGTGAATATATGTTCCATAATATGTTAGTTGATAACGGTTATACTGTCCTAGATATTGATTACCGTGGTTCATCAGGTTATGGTAGAGATTGGCGTACAGGCATTTATCGTTTTATGGGTGGTAAAGATTTGACAGACCAAGTAGATGGAGCAAAATGGCTGGTTGAAAACCAAGGGGTAGACCCTAAAAAAATCGGTATTTATGGTGGTTCATATGGTGGTTTTATTACTTTGATGGCAATGTTTACTACGCCAGATGTATTTGCTGCGGGTGCTGCACTAAGACCTGTAACAGACTGGGCGGCCTATAATCACCCTTATACGGCAAACATTCTGAATGAACCCCAAACAGACTCTATTGCATATCGCAAAAGCTCACCAATATATTATGCAGATGGATTGAAGGGAAATCTATTGATATGTCATGGTATGATAGATGTAAATGTACATTATCAAGATGCTGTTCGTTTGGCTCAAAGG
This sequence comes from Arcicella aquatica, assembly GCF_034928825.1. Taxonomy (NCBI): domain Bacteria; kingdom Pseudomonadati; phylum Bacteroidota; class Cytophagia; order Cytophagales; family Flectobacillaceae; genus Arcicella; species Arcicella aquatica. The sequence goes on from NZ_JAYFUL010000033.1 coordinate 9,948, forward strand.
CTGATTGAATTGAAAAAAGACAACTGGGAATTGGCATCTTATCCGATGGAAGACCATGGTTTTGTAGAACCTACTTCGTGGATAGATGAATACAAGCGTATCTTTAAACTGTTTGAAAGAACGCTTAAATAATGGTGAATTGTGAGTTAGTGAATTAGTGATTAATTGGTCATCGGAAATCGGATTTCAGATAGCAGCTAATCATTATAATCTATTATAATCTTGTAGCGGTAACCCTTGCGGTTACCGTTTCTTGTATCCGATAAACGGTAACTGCAAGGGTTACCGCTACAAGAAATTTAAATCACACAATTCACTAACTCACAACTCACTAATTAATCAACCTTATATTTAAAATCCAATGGATTAGCATATTTAAACTGATAGCCAGTTTGTTGTATGAGCTTCTGAGGACTTATAATTTTAAAGGGAATAGGCTCAGTAGCTTCTTCAAAAATAGGTTTTTCAAACCCATATTCTTCACAGTTCTTTAAAAATACCGCTTCCCGAACGGGATGTTCTGGCGAAACAGCATTAAAAGTCTCCTGCCAAATACCCTTTTCAAGTATCATCGCAATAATGCCTATTACATCGTCTTGGTGTATATAATTGACAGGAATTTGTCCCGTATTTATACGTTTACCAGCAAAATACTTCGCCCCTATTCTTTCCTGTCCCATCAACCCTCCACAACGCAAGATTGTTGTTGCTAAGTCCAGTCCTTTTAACAGATTCTCTACCTTTATCAACGCAGAAGACGCTATCACTTCGTCGTCTTCGGTGATTGTTCTATTCAAATCTGGATATACAGAAGTAGATGATGTATAGAGAATAGATTGAATACTGGATGAAGAAAGAGAGGTAATTAATGATTGTATTTGTTGTACATGATAGTCTTCCCCAAATTTGCCAGCACGAGGAGGAATGCAAATAATTAAGACATCTGAATTCAGGAACTCTGCAAGATTATCGCTTTCAACTTCGGGAGAGAATTTAACCACAAAAGGACTAATACCCACAGCTTGCAATAATGGGAATTTAGCTTCAGAGGTAGTAGAACCTTTTACTTGATGTCCTTGTGCTACTAAATACTTACCTAAAGGCAAGCCTAGCCAACCGCAACCTAAAATGCTAATTTTCATAAGTAAAATTTTTTCCTCAAAATGAACTCTTCCACTGCCTCGGGAATCATATAACTGATTGATTGTCCATTCTTTAAGCATTCTCGAATAAAAGTGGCAGAAATATCCAATAAAGGTGCTTTGACTAAACGTACGTTAGGATGTTTCTCTAAATCACTCAGTTCGGCATTGGGGCGGGGATAAACATATAAGCCGAAGTATTCTAATATCTTATCGTGGTTTTTCCAGTTTGGAAATTGAGCCAAGTTATCACCACCAATAATCAATTTAAATTCATGTTGTGGATGCTTCTCTTGTAAACGGATTAGTGTATCAATCGTGTAAGAAGGTTTGGGCATCGAAAATTCGATATTAGTTACTTTGAATCTAGGATTATCAGCGATGGCTTTTTCAACCATATCCAAACGATCAAATTCGTGTAATAGCGATTTATTCTTTTTAAATGGATTCTGTGGCGACACTACAAACCAGACTTGTTCTAAGTCGGTAGTAGTAGCCATTACGTTGGCAACTATTAAATGCCCAATATGGATGGGATTGAAAGAACCAAAAAAGAGACCTATTTTCATATAGTTCTGAGCTCTTAAGATTTGAGCAACAAGCTATGAACAATTATTATTATTGGTATTAACAAATGGATAAGCTCATAGCTCAATACTCACAGCTTTTAAAGCTTAGTTTATAAATTCATCAAATAGTTTTTGAGCTTTTCTGAATGCCTCTGTTAAATCATCATTCAATAACACAATATCAAATTTATCTTGGAATGACATTTCAAAATTCATTTTGAATACTCTCTTAGAAATAGAGTCTTCCGAATCTGTACCACGTTCGCGCAAGCGTTTTTCTAGCTCTTGTACGCTTGGTACTTTTACAAAGATAGACAACGCTCGTTCTTTGTAATATTCCTTCAATTTTACTCCTCCACGAACATCCACATCAAAAATCACATGTTTACCAGATGCCCATAAACGTTCAATTTCTGACTTCAACGTACCGTAATAAGCACCAGGGTAAACTTCTTCCCATTCTACAAATTCATCTTTATCAATCTTAGTTTTGAATTCCTCTGGCGTCATAAAGTGATAATCTTTTCCATTTTCTTCATTCCGTCCACGTTTGTCACGCGTGCAAGCAGAAATAGAAAATCCAAGATTGGCATTATTGGCAAGCAAGTGCTTAACAATAGTAGTTTTGCCCGAACCAGAAGGGGCAGAGAAGATAATAAGTTTTCCGTTTTCCAATTTTCAACAAGTAAAATACCCTAATTAATTAAAAGTAAAAGGCTATTAAGTATATCGTAAACAAAACGACCAACTTAATAACCTTTATTTTTTGAGCTTAAATACTCAATTATAATGCACTTATTTTCTTTTTGATACAATCAATCAAACTCGTCGGAACACATTTCTTTTCCAATCTTAATTGCATTGTTTCTTTAATACACTTTTCCAATTCATATCCTTTCTCACACGGCAAACATTTATCCATGTTCTGTTTAAATTGGGCTATTTGCTCTTCTGATGCCTGACCGTCCACAATTAATTGAACTAATTTCATGCATTCAGATTGATGCTCACAGCTTGTTTTTTTTTGAATTTTTTCAACCTCGGAAACCATTATTCTATTGGATTAAACAAATTTTAATTTGGCGTTGTATTGGGGTTACTATTTATGATAATCAAGTAGTTATTGAACAGGAAGGTTGTAAAAAAAATTCCCATATACTAAAAAATATAAAAAATTTCTTGATTATAATTATTTTTCCATCAATAGTTGACTATTCTGCCATGCTGTCAGCATTTACGTCATAGCCCAAAGATTTGGCATACGATTTCAATTTTTCTTTTAACAACATTCTGGCACGGTGTAAACGAGAACGTACGGTTCCTATAGGTATATCTAATATCTTCGCCATTTCTTCATAAGTAAACCCTTCAACATCACATAGTATAATAACAGTACGAAAATCAACAGGTAAAGCATTTAGCGCATTGGCAATTTCATCTCCAATTAAATCTTGAACAGTATCTGCTCTTAAATCAACTGTTTGAGTAGTTTCTGCGTCTTCTTCTGAATTATAAGTTGTTTCAACATCCTGATAATCAACCTTCGACGGCTCTTTAGATTTCTTCCTAAAATCGTTAATAAAACTATTCTTCAGGATTCTGAACAGCCATGCTTTAGCATTAGTTCCCTCGGCAAATGAATTGATAAATCTAAATGCTTTCAGGTATGTGTCTTGAACAAGGTCGTTAGCATCATCCTCATCGTTTGTCAGACGGAAGGCAAAGTTGTACATTGAGTCAATGTACGGCATAAACTCTTTTTCGAAAACTCTGTGTTTTTCTACTTCAGTATAGGTTTGAGTTATTTTAATTTCTTCTTGCTCGTCCATGATTGCTGCTGAATATCACTTGATAAAAATAGAAAATGATACCGTAATTATCAAGTAATTTATTGAATCTACATTACATTGTTTTAGATAATCTCTATAAACAAACAACTTGCCAAGCATGATTTGAACTTTTTTCCTGACAAAAAGGCGTAAAACTTTTTTTATTTTAATCTTTTCTAAATAACTGGATAATTACAATTACTAATGTAGTAAAAATCGTGCTAGCAATCACTTTTGCTAAGATGGGGAGAATAAGCCCGAAATTGGAGGCCTCTAATGAAAATAAAATAAAGTGATGAATAACCGTCAATATCATTACATAGGTCAGAAACCAAGATACCCCCATTGATTTCAAACTTAGTATTTGGCGTTCGTCATAGCCTCTCTGAGGCACCAATAAAGCCAAAATTGGTGTACGAATATAAGCGATGAATGTCATGGCTGCTGCATTAGCACCAATGGTATTATAAAATATATCAACAAACATTCCTGCAATAAAACCTAAGAAAATCAATTGGACTCTATTAATATCAAAAGGAAGCAAAATGACCGTAGCTACATAAACAAAACAAAATGCGTGATTGAGAAATACCAATTGTCTAACAAAGAAAATTTGCAACAAAAGATAAAATATAAAAGTAAGTATTTGAGGAAAAATATTTCTTGGAGTCATTATTAATTAGATTGCCGAGTTTATAATGGCTATGCAAATTATTGGAAAATAGTACGCTATTTTTTTACTTCACTATCAGTACTTTCTAAGGTTCTTTGTTCTTTTTCTAGTTTGTTATTTATAACATATACATACGAAAGCGTACTAAAGTCAGTGGCCAATTTTACTTTTATGTCATGAAAAGTTTGGTCTGGTTTTAAACCTACTTTGCTAACGTAACCAATGACGATGTTCGACGGGAAGACGTAATTGAAGTCTGACGTCATTACAGTATCCTTTACTTTCACATTTTTGTACCTTGAAACATCTGTCATTTCTACGACAGAAGGATTCAGTCCATCCCATTTGATAGAGCCGATTTCATTGTTGCTTTTAATCTTGGCAGAAACAGTATATTCTGAATGTAGTATAGAGATTATTCTTGAATAATGTTCCGAACATGATTTTATTTTACCTACTACGCCCGTTGAAGAAATTACTCCCATCCCAGGTGCTAAACCATCAGCCGTACCTTTATCTATCGTAATATAGTTATTAAACTGAGCTACGCTTAGGTTAGTAACTTTGGCTACCGTAACCTTAAAGCGAGCTGCCACAGCAGAATCAGCTTTGTAATTGATGATAGAGTGAGTAATGGGCGTTTGTTGAGCTTGTAGCTTCTCTACTAACTCATAAAGTCTTTTATTTTCCGAGCTTAAATCTTCATTCACTTTGCTCAGGTTAGAATACTCTACGATACTATTGGAAATATCCAATGCTTGTGCAGCATAATAGTTCGTAGTGTTGAACATGATAGCACTGGGGTAATTATTATATGAATAAAAAAACCACAGACTCAGTACCTCCAATAATGCAAACAAAATGAAGGCTCGTTTCCTAGAGATAAATTGGATTAACTGATACATTTATTAAAAGAAGAATCTTGGAATAATTGATTTGACAGAAAAGGCTATAATGTAAAAATGAGTAAACGAAAGAACATAAAAATATCATTCTTTCATTTACTCATTCCTTAGCCTAGTTAATTAAGAGATGAGAATAGGCTTGAAATGGTCGAGGTGTTTTAATACTTCACCTGTTCCACGCACTACAGCTCTTAATGGATCATCAGCAATATGAATAGGCAATTTAGTTTTGTTAGCTAAACGCTTATCTAAACCATGCAACAACGCTCCTCCACCTGTTAAATGAATACCATTGTGATAAATATCTGCCGAAAGTTCAGGAGGTGACACCTCTAGGGCTTTCATTACGGCTTCTTCAATTTTAGAAATTGATTTATCTAGGGCATAAGCAATCTCTGAATAAGTAACCTTTATTTCTTTCGGGATACCAGTCATTAAGTCACGTCCACGGATTTCATAATCTGCTGGTGGATTTTCCAATTCTGGCAACGCTGAACCTACTTCTATTTTGATTAACTCTGCCGAACGCTCACCAATCAATAAATTATGCTCGCGACGCATATAATCAACAATATCACGGGTAAATACATCTCCAGCGATACGTACTGAAGCCTCACAAACAATACCTGAAAGCGCAATGACTGCTATTTCGGTAGTACCTCCGCCAATATCCACAATCATTGAACCGTTTGGTTGTTCAATATCTATTCCAATACCTATTGCCGCAACGATAGGTTCATGAATCATATACACTTCTTTTGCTCCAGCGTGTTCACAAGAATCTTTTACCGCTCTTTTTTCTACCTCTGTAATTCCAGAAGGAATACAAACAACCATTCGGTGAGATGGCGTAAAGAAACGACTTCCCGTATCAATCATTTTTATCATTCCCCGAATCATCAATTCGGCTGCCGTAAAGTCAGCAATCACTCCGTCTTTCAAAGGACGAATCGTTTTGATATTATCATTGGTTTTTTCGTGCATCTGCATTGCCTTGTTACCAATGGCTAATACTTTATTGCTCAATTTATCAAGGGCAATAATTGATGGTTCGTCAACCACAATTCTATCTTTATGGATAATTAACGTATTGGCAGTGCCAAGGTCAATCGCAATGTCTGAAGTCAGGAAATTGAATAATCCCATTTTGTGAATTTGTTCTTTATTTTTTATATTTCTTTTGAACAGGTATTGTGTAAAGTTAGTCAATTTAAACTACCTGTTATCGGATATTCTTGTAAAAGTACAAAATTAATGAGAATGTAAGAGATTACCTTAAAACCACGAGGAAAAATTAGTAGGAATTAAAGCCAAGAAGATAAAATATGATAAATAGCCCTTAGTTTTTAATAACATTAAGGCATTCTTTGACAGTATTTTCAATCCAATTGAAATTATTATTATCTAAAATTGACTTCGGAAACAACTGTCCGCCCATGCCAACAGCTTTAGCACCAGCGTTGAACCATGTAGTTAGGCTTTGTTCATTGGGTTCTACGCCACCAGTAATCATCATTTCTACCTGAGGCATCACTGTCTTGACTGATTTTACAAAAGAAGGGTTTAAAATATTGGCTGGAAATATTTTTACAATATCTGCTCCTAACTGATTAGCCTTATAAATTTCGTTGGGCGTAAGTACCCCTGGAAACCAAGCCATGTTATTTTGTTGGCAAACATTAGCTACGCCAGCATCTAGCGTTGGCTGAACGATAAAGTCTGTATCTAAACTGACAAAATATTCAGCCTCCTGAGCATTGAAGATAGTGCCGATACCGATTGCCATATCTGGAAAGTCTGTGCGAATATATTTTACCAACTCTGCAAAAACTTTATCGGCACCCACACCACGATTTGTGTATTCAAAAACCCTGATACCACCATTATAACAGGCTTTTACTACGGCCTTACTCTTTTCTACATCGGGATGGTTGAAAAGAGGCATAATAGGGGTTTCGCTTAGTTTTGTATAAAGTAGTGTTTTTGAAAACTTCATAATCGGTTTTATCTTCTTAGTTTTCCACTGACATCGCCATTCATTACTGCTTCGATTTCGCTTACTGAAGATAGGTTAAAATCGCCCTCTATGGTGTGTTTTAAAGCAGAAGCTGCTACCCCAAATTCTATTGCTTTCTGTGTATTCTGATAGATGATTTCGCCAAAAATAAACCCTGCCATAAAGGCATCTCCTCCGCCAATTCTATCAACAATATCAGGAATATTTATTTGCTTGGTTTCTAACATTTCAAATCCGTTCCAACACTTTCCTGTTAAAGTATTGTGTGAAGCAGAAATTTGACCTCGTTTGGTAGTTAATACTTTTTTCAATTTTGGAAAACGGTCGGTCAGTTGTTGACAAACTGATTTAAAACTTCTCTTGTCGTCATTAGGAACTATCCCAAACATATCTTCAGCATCGCCTTTACTGCAAATAATTACATCGCAATTTTCAATCAGTTCAGGCATTATTTCATTGGGCCTTTTTCCCCATTTCCATAAATTAGAACGATACCCCACATCTGCGGAGACTTTTAAACCTAAACGACTAGCCGTTTGGGCGGCCTCTAAACAAGCCAGAGCGGCGCTTTCTGAAATAGCGGGGGTGATACCTGTGAAATGAAACCACTGGGCGTCTTCAAAGATATGCTCCCAATTAAATTCCGAAGGCTTGAGGGTAGCAAAGGCTGAATCGGCTCTGTCATAAATTACCTTACTTGGTCTCATGGCTGCTCCCTGTTCTACATAGTAAATGCCTATGCGGTCGCCCCCTCTTACAACATCATCCATACTAAGCCCGTACCGTCTGTATGTATTGATGGCGGCATTACCCAAATCATTGTCAGGGAAACGGGTGACATGGCTCGCTGGAACCCCCATAATAGCCAATGAGGACGAAACATTCGCTTCGCCCCCACCAAAATTAATATCAAAACTTGTCGCCTGTTGAAAGCGAGTATGACGTGGCGTGCTGAGCCTCATCATTATCTCACCGAAAGTGACTACTTTTTTCATAAATATTTCCTCACTGCGTCTGAAAATCCTTCTAACTGTGTTAAATCTTCACCCCACAAGCTTCTGTTAGATAATACTTTGTCTAAATCAAAGTTTTCCCAAGCTTCGTAAAAGTATGGTGCGAAATTACAATTGATTGGGTAATATTCACCATTACATTCTCCGAAATAATTACCATTTACTTCTTTTTCAGCTTTCATGAACTGTAAATAAGCGGCAAAGCCCATGGCAAACAATTCGGGTGCTTTACCAAATTCACGATAATATTGCAAAAGAATAGGCACATTACGCATTTTCATTTTGGCAGTGTACTGAACGGTAATGTCTAATAATTTATGTTGTAAGAAAGGGTTACGGAAACGATCTAACACCATTCTACCGAAACGGTCTCTGATTTTAGGGTCAATCTTGTAAGGAATTGCTAAAGATACTTCCCCTAACATCATATTAGTAATAATTTTACTTAAATAATTATTACTCATTACATCTTTTACCAAACGGAAACCTAGTAAATATGCCATTCCGCAGGTTAAAGTATGTGTTCCGTTAAGCATTCGTAGCTTTAATTCACGATAAACTTCAATGTCTTTTTCGATAATCACTCCCGAATCAACAGCAGCAAATGATAGGATATTTCGGATTTTTTCATCTCCCTGAATTGCCCAAAGACGATACACTTCTGAAAGTATCATCAAATCGTCTTGATAAGAAAATTTCTTTTCTATTTCTTTACAAATCTCTTGGTCAGGTTTTCCCGGTACAATTCTATCGACTAATGAATTACAGAAGTAGTTGTGGTTTTCAAGCCATTCGATAAATTCAGGTTCAAGTCCGTTGCGATGTGCTTGTTCCAATACAATTTCTTGTAACTTATCTCCATTCCCAACGATTAATTCAGTGGGGACAATTACCATCCCACTTTTAGCAGAACCTTTGAATACTTGCCAACGCTCATATAAAAACGCTAATAGTTTTACAGGGAATGACTGTGGAGGATTATTTGTTATCTTATCGTTTTCTAATAAAGTGATACCTACCTCAGTAGTATTAGAAATGATTATTTGCATTTCAGGGTTTTTAGCACAAGCTAGTATTTCCTTCCACTGAGAACGTGCCGAAATAGTACGAGAAATAGAAGCATTGATAATATATTCTTCTACTTTCTGTCCATTTTCCAATCCTTTTACGGCATGGGTAAAAAGTCCGTCTTGTTCATTAAAATCATCTGTACCCCCTTTATCTGTAGATTTAACTACTACTACACGACCATTGAAAATACCTTTTTTATTAGCCTTGTCAATAAAATAATCACAAAGTCCTCTTAATAAAACACCAGTACCAAATTGAAGTACTTTCTCAGGAAGTTCAAAAATTTTATCACTAGGTAACTCAACAAGTTTACTCAAATTTTCAGCATTAGCCGCTAAATATTCTCTGGTCAGTTTTTGATTCATTGTCTCACAATATTTATATTTATTTATTTTAAAGCCCTTAGGCACTGGTTATCTACTCATTGAAGCTGTTTAAACTTTCCCTTTCGGGTTAAACTAAGTCTTTTAGAATAGCTTGTTCCAAAATTTACTCAACGTAGCGATGCTATGCTTCCCAAATTTTGAAAAAATCAATTCAAAAATACAATACTTTCACCTTAGAAACGGAAAGTTTAAACAGCTTCATTGTTATTTCAACAATAGAGCGTAAATGAGCAATAGAATATTCTATTTACTTACATTTACGCTCTGTTGATGAAAATTCTGAATGTATTATCTTATTTGTAAAAACCCGATGTGGATATTAGGCTTCTCCGATAGGACCACGATAATTGGTTGGGAACTGAAAGCCATTTTGGTTTTTATCGTCCGTAATTGGGCCATAAGCCTCTTCATATTTTTGAATATTTTCTTTGAGGGCATTCAAAAGACGATAAACATGATCAGGTGTAAGAATTACTCTTGATTTTACTCTCGCTTTAGGGATTCCAGGCATCATTTTGATAAAATCAATAACAAATTCACTCTGAGAATGTGCAATCATCGCCAAATTAACGTATTCTCCCTCTGCCATTGCTTCTGTTAATTCTACGTTTATCTGGTTTTCTTCTGTGGGTTGACTAGCCATTTTTATGGTTAAATTAGATTTCTTAAAATTGTTTTTTACAAACTATGAATTTATATAAAAGAATATCTTGATGCAAATTAATTCAGGTTTTATCCTTTAAAATAAACGCTTAGTTTTTGTTTCAAAGGTTTCACCTATCATATTTGTATAAAAAAAAATATGTATAAGCATCTTTTCTTCGACCTCGACCATACTCTTTGGGACCATAATACGAATTCTAAACTTGCTTTAGACGAAGTATATCTACATTTTGACTTACATACTTACGGTATTCTCTCTTCTGTGCAATTCTATACTATCTTCAATAAAATAAATCATCAGCTATGGGATTTGTATGAGCAAGGAAAGATTAGTCAACCCGAATTGCGCCATCAACGTTTTAGAATGATTTTCAGTGAGTTAGGCTGCTACGACTATTCTCTGTGTGATGAAATTTCAGATAAATATATCAATATTTCAGTCCGCAAACCTAATTTATTACCGAATGCTAAATTGGTGCTAGAATATCTATTCCCAAAATATCCCTTACACATCATCACCAATGGGTTTATGGAGGTACAAGACATAAAAATGACGGCTGGCGGAATTAAACATTATTTTAAAGAGATTGTCACTTTTCAAAATTCTGGTTATAAAAAACCAGAGGCGGGCATTTTTGAATATGCCTTAGATTTGGTTGGTGCCAAGCCTTCAGAGTGTATTATGATTGGTGATAGCTTTCAAAGCGATATTGTGGGGGCTCATCAAGCGGGTATCGACACGGTTTTCTTTAATCCTGATGGAAGAGCACAGGAGCTTACATTAAAGCCTAAACATGAGGTGAAGGATTTGATTGAATTGAAGGGGATTTTTTAGTTGTGGATTTTAGACTGAATGAACTTAGAGTCTATCCCCTCAAGCTATTTTAATGCTATTGTTCTTATAAAATCTCTCATCTCTTCTTTCATTTCTTCAGCTGCCTCTGAATATACTTTAACCGGGCTATCTACTACTTCTATTGCTTGTTCCTTTGCTTTCTTCACATCTCCTTTCTCAATGTATAAATTAGCAAGCAAATACTTAGGATAAATTAAATTAGGTATCATGTTGTGTGATAAACGATAGTTTTCTTCTGCCTTTTTAAATTTTTTTATAGCTTGATAACTAAGTCCAAGATTATTGCACAAAAAAGGCTCAGCTAAAAGAACTTTCGCTTGTTCATAAACCCGAATTGCCTTTGAATGTTGCCCATCTAAGGCTAGTGATTTACCGTAGACTAATAGATTTACAGCATTAAGATTCGGAATCTTTTCATAAACCAGAATTGCCATTTTATATTGTTCTTGATTAAATAACTGTTCAGCCTTGTATGAAGCTCTTTCTGTCTCATCACTTTGACTAGTCTTTAACCATAAAATCAAGGACAGCGAGAAAATTGCTACTCCTAAAATTGACATTGTCCATTTTGAAAGCAGAATGCTTTTTAGTGGTACAACCCTTAAAAGGCATAAACTCAATATCAAATACCAATGCAATTGTGTCGGAATACTCTCTAAAGGATAGGAGCTTTGTCCTGTTAGTAAACAACTGACTAGTACAGCTACATAAGGACTCGTATTTTTTCGAATAATTGTCGTATAAATACCCACAAATAGTATCAAACCTATTGAACCATATTCAATAGCTATTTGCAGAAAATCGTTAAAAACATAACTTACGTTACCAGCTATCCATTGTTCTTGAGCTGACCTATCAACACTAAAATAATGAGCTTGATAATTGAAATATTGATGTGAAACTGAATTGAAACCTTTCCCCCAAAAAGGATTATCAAGCCACATAGTAAAACCAACTTTCCAGATAAGCGTTCGTCCAATGGCTGAATTTTCTTTTAAAAAAAATAATTGTAAAATAAATAAACTGACAATGCCAATCAGCAAAAACGAAACCAAGCCTTTTATCCAAATTTTATTTTGTTGAAATAGCTGAATTAACCGATAACGATGACAAACAAATACAAACAAACCACCTAAAGTAGCGACCCATGCCGTTCTTGACCCTGTAAATGGCAAAACAGTACCTGTAAGTATTAACGTAATATACCGAATTGTATGAAATAAATAATGTTTGGAACAAGCACTTGTAGCCACATATTTTTTAGAGGACACCACCGCTAATACAAAGGGAATGCATAGATAAATGCCGTAAATACCTGTATTATAAAGTGAACCAAGCGGATTATCGAAGTGTTTCCAATCATAAAAATGTTGATATAATTGATAAAGCCCCCAGATGGCTTCGACACAAGCAAAAAACCAAATCACAATGATGATATAGGTTTCTTTGGGTCGCTCTATACTTATCACCAAGGATATGAGTAGTAATAAAAATTGACTTCCTATTCGAACGTCCAAGTAAGTATCAAAATACAAAACATGTATACATAAGTAACTTAAATAGGCTATTATAAAATATGATGTAAGAGATAAGCCAACATAAACGACTCGCCGACGTAACAAATAAATTATCCCCAACACAAAGCCTGTAAAACTAGCAACTTTATTGAAATAGAGGCATTTACTCAATACTTTACCATCATAGATGTCTGTTCTTTCAATAAATACACTCCAGCACAGAAGTGTAATTAACACACAACATAGAAGCGAAGAATTGACAAATGACCAGCGTTTAGTAAAAAGATTGGACTCCATCGGCGTAGTAGAATATACGTTCATTTTTATTTCCATTTACTTTTTGTAGGCGTAGTAAAGCATTTTTTGGTACGTTTTCAAAAGTTATTTTTGATTTTGCTTCTGCTATACTTTCACTATGAAATATCCATTTATATTGATAAAAATATGATAATTGATATGTCTCTCCTTTAATCACTCTAGTTGCAAAACTATCATGGCTAAATTCAGCCTTTTCATGAACCTCCTTTTTGATTGTTAGTTCATGGCTATTACCTAAAGAATCTACTAGAATAGGATTTCCTTCTGGTATGTATTTCCAATTTTCATACCGACAGGGCATGTACACAATTTCTGTTCCCATTTGTTTAAATGTAGCGCTCCCTTCTGTTCGTACTCTAGCCCAAAAAGCAGGCTTCCATTCATTTTCATTTAGCGTACATAAGTAAATGTATTTAGGATAAGTAACCCTTTTCGATAATTGAAAGTCAACATCAGCCACTTTCGTATATTCAGATGTAACATCTTTGATACGTGTTTTTTCAAACTCATAAGGTATTTGTACAGTTCTTCCTATTTTGTTATCTTCTACTAATGTCTCTTTCTGCTGAGAAAAGGTTTCTCTGAATACTTTTGACATTTTAGCAGACCAACCGCCAAATCTAACAATAGGATTTACGATGGCATGTTTGGGCATTCTGCCTTGCCACAGAAGCCGTGCCGCTCCAAGTGCTTCAAAATCTAAAAAAGAGCCATCATTCATCACAAAGGCATTCCAATAATGATTACTATCTCTATTCCCCCAATATAAAACAAAATCTCTTGTGACTGCTAAGCCCATTGCCCGCATCACAAACATATTCAAATCGGTTTTGTTATAGCAAGTACCTGCTTTGGCTGTATGTAAATTATCTGAGCCAACCAACGGTAAATACCCCCACAACTTCTTATTTAACAAAAACCACTTAAGGTTATTATAAAGTACCCTAGTAGCGTTAATGGCATCTGATTTATTTGGTAAGGAATCAGGTAGCCAAGCATACTTTTTCATCTGTTTTTCTCGCCAAGGCAACAATGGCTCATTGCTTATTTTATAAGGTAAAAGATATTCACAAAATTGCTCAAATGTTAGATGTTTTGCCCAAGGATAAGTACGCCATACATGAAAGGCTAAGTCAATATTTTGAATTAAAAAATCTGCTTTTATGGTTTCCAAATCAGATGATTCTATCGTATTAGGGTCTTCATTTTTTTCTACAATTTTATCCCATGCGTCATATACGAGCGGATATTCTGTTTCTTGTTTATGTACAATCACCTTATTTGTAACCAATGAGTCATACACTCCAAAAATAGTATCGAAGGCTTGTAAATTTGCTGAATCTAAATGCGTTAGCCCCTCCATGTTTTTTATTAAAAAGTAGCAAGCTTGCAATTTTAAGGAATCTTTACCTTTTTGATAATACTGAATTACTTTTTCTAGCTCAATACTATTTTTCCCTGCTTTCGTTAAAGCTTTATTGACCTCTACAGGTTTTTGGGCATGTGTATAAAAGGCTATTAAAAAACATAATAGCGAAATACTCTTTTTCATAAGGTTATTAATTATTTCTATTTGGGTAAATAAGGAATAAGTTCAGCGAAAATGGAATCTATTTTTTGGGGATTATCAATAGGGTTTTCTTTGATTTCGTAAAAATTTTCGACTGCTATATTATTATCATCAATTTTTACTTGATGCTTTATAAGAAGAGAAACAACTTTTGATTCATGAACTTTATCCAACTGACGACTAAATGAAAATGGGATATTATTAAATCTATTATCGTAGGTAATGATTATGGAATCAATCTTATTTTTATCACCATCTGCCATCACATAAGTATCAATCCATTTGTTCCTTGAAGGTTGTACAGACTTAATTAGTTTTTTATTGAGACTTGCAACCATATTAACTAACATTAAATTAGACTCATACCTCGTTGTCATATCAAATTCAACAAAATCAACTTTTTTCTCTTTGCCATTAAGAAATGGATTAAACGTTAATGCATGACTAGAGCCATTTTTTCTCAAATAATATTGCTCTATCTTTGGGTAATTATTTAAATTAGCATTGTTATTATTCATACTTTCTTTTTCTTCCCATACTATTGGTTTTTCCCCCATACTTATATCTTCAACTTCCACAACTGTGTCTATTTCCATTTGAAAACTATAAAGAGTCATGTCACCCTTAAAATAGTGAATAATAGTTCTACTAAAATCCATTGGATAGACTAAAGAAGATTGTCGACTTACAAGAATGATACTTTTAGGCTTAGAGTCCATTTTAAAACCTAAAAATATAAGACAATAAAGCATTACAAGTAATTGGTAAATTTTCATACTTAAATCAGGTATTTTTAATGAGATAAATTCTGTTTAGAATTTTGTTTACATGGGGAAAATCATCTTTATTCCCCATGTTTTATATAATTATTTTAAGTTGCGACGTATTGATGGACTATGATTTTCCGATTGCGTATGCGAATAAAAAGAGGATTAATTTTAATATAAAGCCCTTAATAGTGACAGCATGAATACTTCGAGAGAATAAATCAGTAATTCCATTAAAAGTGAGTTCTACAGTTTTTCTGTCGTGTTCTTTTAGAAATGCTTGACATCTTTCATCAGGTCTTTTTGAGTTATTTTTACGAGTTAATTTAAGATAAATATCCTCACATTGAGCTTAGAAAACTCTCTTTTATACTATTGTATCCTCTATACAACTACTTGAGCATCGTACATTTTGCGCTGTTTGTCTTCAGGGTGTTTCATACTCTTAAAATAGTCGTCGGGGACACCCAGTCTACTAAACAATAAAGGCAAATGGTTTTGTCTAACATTGTCCTAATTGCTAATAACTTGTAACGTGACATATTAGAAAATAGGACGTGTTAGATAATTTATAAACATAAGTCGCAACCTAAATTAATTATTTCTATTTGGGTAAGTAAGGAATAAGTTTAGCGAAAATAGAATCTATTTTTTGGGGATTATCAAAAGAACTATTTTAAACAAAAAGTCTTCATAAAAGTAGAAATTTCTTTACTTTGATTCTCTTCATCGGATATTATAGTAAATACATATTCTCTTTTAGGTATTTTAAAAGGGAAGTCTTTACTACTTTTGGAGTTAAATAAGAACTTAATTCTACTTACTCTTGTTCCCTTCTTTTCAAGCTCTTCACATAGACTATACTGAATATTGTTTAGCTTCTCTGAAAATTCAACGATTGCTGTATCTGGACTAGACACACTATCATCCTTACTAAGGTATATTTCCTGTGTTATTTTTTTTGAATTAAATACGGAATTAGTTAGACGCATTTTTGAAATTAAAATACAATTCATATTTTTCCAGGCATTTAACTCTTGTAACACGGAATCAACATCTACACTATCTTTAGTTACCTTCTCCAATGATTCAAAAAAAACTCCTCGTTTATTGTTCTTTTGATAAATAAAATAACTGTAATCCGTCTTCCAAGAAATAATAGAGGTATCTTTCTCTACTATATTTTCAAATGGCAGTAAGTATAATATAAAATTCCTCCAATGATAAACTTTATATTTTTTTGATATTATTTGAATATTACCATTTTCTAATACAAAAGGTATTTCTGCAGAAATAATTACATTTTTTATATCTTCTTCTTGTGAGGCTTTACAAAAGAAAATTACACAAAAAAATATCAGACCTACACACAACCATCTTAATGGCTGTGTGTAGTTAAACTTGATTTGACTCATCTGTTTAGTCTTGGTCATCTACATGGAAAGATTTAGACGCATTATAATTTATTCCAATAGGGAATGGGTTGAGATTACACACTGGTTTCCAATCTACATGTAAGCTTATTTTTACATTTGCCCAATAATTGCCTAATTCAGAATGAAAATGATTCAATCTATACTCTGCAGTACCACCAATTATTGTCCCTTGATCAGATAAACTAGAATGTGTTATTGTTTCCCATTGCCAAGGTGAGCTACTATCCTTTTTAACCTGAGTGTAATTCTCGTGGCTGAAAATAGCGTAAGTAAGTGATCGAAGAGCTACCCACTCTTTTGAACCATCCTTTCTATCATAAGGATTTATATTCGAAGCAAGATTAGAAGCACCATCTATATCACTTTCATTAGTTACTATAACGTTATTAATAGCATGTTGAACACTATTTTGATTGGATTGACAATTGGCTTCTTCTGATTCAGAATCACCATCACCATCATCGTTGCTGTCATCATCATCATCATTGACGTCATCATCATTATCATCACCACTCCCACCATCTACAGGAATGATAATGCAACCTGACTCTGAACAAGCATAATAATTCCCATTTGCATCTTGCTCAAGCCACATATTTGCAACCCTTGCAGATTTCATAAGCATATCTCTTGTTAAAAACTTACTATACTTATTACTTTTTAGATTTACTTTCCCTTTTTCTAAAAATTGTCCTTGCTGATTATATGTAGTAAGACAACCATCATGCTTGGTATGCTTTCTTAAATGCAACACCTCTTGTCCATCAAGTATAAAGTAATCTATCATCCATTTTTGGTCAGCATCTTTTTTTACAAATACCTGTAAAATGTCTATACCACGACTATCCAAACTTTTTCTTATTTTATTTTTTTCCCACTGAGGAGCTAGCTTACTAATATCAATATCCCTAGGATTAGCAGAAGACTTTCGAGTAGATGAAGCTATTTGTTTCTTAAACAAATTTTGAGCCTTCAAAAGCAATTCGCTTTTCTTAGCTTCTGGAGTAAGCTCGTGTACAGGAGAGCAGGATTGTAAAATGATAAAAAAGCCTAATAGTAGGCTATAGATTCCCAGTATATTTAACTGGGTTGTGAAGAAAGAACAAGGGGGTGTAATGATGTTTTTGTGAGTAGAATTCATAGTTTAAATTAAAAAAAGGTTATTGATACTACAGTTGAGTAGCACGTAGATATTAAGCCATAGCTTATAGTCTTTTATGTAAAGTGCATATTATATAACAAGTATCGGTGTGCTACTAAGTTCTGCCTATTTTGGCTGTGGCAAACAACATTGAGGTCTTTTCTAGGTCATAGTCTTTATAGGTGTTTGAGTGATACCTAACTTATGGGCTATTGGTATTTCCAATGCAAGTATAAGGATGTTTTATATACTTTCCCAAACGATAAATACAAAAAAAATAGTACATTAACGATATTATACATACTTAATCGCAGAATATTACATTAAAAATATCTAGAGATTCCTATTGAAAAAACATTTTCTTTTAATATCTTATCCAAATAATATACAATTTTATCTAAAAAAAAGAATGAATTTACCTATCTAAAATTAGCAAAATAGTTATATTAATATTATAATTATTTAGACTTTTCAGGGAAAATTTAATACAAGATAAAAGTTTGGAAGATTTTGGGACTTTTAGAGATAAGCGCTATGCGAAAGAATAGGAGACTTGGGGATTTTTGGATAGAAGAAGCTAGACTCTAGATATGAGACAAGACAGTCATTATGTTGAGAATTTACATATTAAAAAGTTTTGTACTAAAAGATTTAAGAGTAGAAAAAACTTAAAGCCTATTGCCTACCGCTCAAAGCTCACTCCTAAAACAAAGACAACTGGTTGGTATCTCCTTTTTTATCAAAAATCTTTTTATCCTTAATTAGCTTGCGGTGTTGTTCTAAGAAGGCAACAAAGGCATCTATTTGTTGATATAGCGGAGTAAAATTATAGGTTTTTACATCATAGCTTTCTTGATATACATCATTAAAATCTGTAATGATATAATCCAAGGTTCTTACGCCCCACTTCTGTAACCCTAACATATACAGGTTTTGATGGTTGAACTCAAAACGATTGGGTTGGTACAATCTGGTAGATTTTAAATCAACAGCACGGTCGCCTCCTACCAAATCTACAAAGCCGTAGATTAAACAATTTTTATACTTTGCTTCGGTATAAAACTGCGTTTTGTATTTGGCTGGCAATAATTCACGTGCTTTTTCAATGATTCCCTCACCGAATAGCTCTTCATTCTCGCCAGTAATTACGGCCTTCTCAAAATCAATACCTCTTTGTTGAGCTTCTGTGGTTGGCTTTTTTACTCTATTGATACGGTCTATCATTTCCCACAAGTCTACAAGGATGTTTCCCTGAGCATCTAATACTTGTTGTTCATACAAAACAAATGAATTGATTAATGTGGGATAGATTCTGTACATCTGAGTGTTAATTTTTTATTAGAAACGGACAAGTCCGTTTCTAATGGCTATCATCAATTATCCGATTACTAAACGCTCAACGGCTTTGTCGCCTATTAAATGGCTCTCTACAATTTCTTCAACATCAGATAATTGCACATTGCCATAAAATACTCCTTCTGGATATACCACCATGCCTGGTCCAAAAGCACAAACATCTAAACAGCCTGTTTTTTGTGCTCTGATTTCGCTCAATAGCCCTTTTTCTTTCAAAGATGCCTTAAAAGCATCAACTAATGCTCCTCCTCTTTCTACGCCGCAGCTTTTTTTGGGTGCATCTTTTTGGTTAGTACAAATAAAAACGTGTTTCTTATATTTCATTTTTTTTTTAAATTTTGCTGACATCTTTGGAATAGATTTTAACAATTTGTTTTTGATAAAATCGTTCAACCAATGCAATTTAATGGTTTTCTAGTAATTTTGGAATAAACCATAGCAGACAGTCGATAAATTAATCTGACTTTCGCATTCCATAATCAATATTTGTATGACTTTTCAGACGCAGGAACAATATCAATTTATAGAAAGTATTCTTTTTGAAAACTTAGGACATAACCCAGAGGTGCTTGATTTCCAGTTTTTTTATGGCGGAAACTTCAACCTTGCTGTAAAAGTAAAAGTAGCAGAAGGCGATTACTTTATTAAATGGAATCAGGGCGACCATGATGGTATGTTTGAATCTGAGGCAAAAAGTTTACAAGTTTTACAGGATACTGGTGTGCTTTCTATCCCTCAAGTAATTAATTACGGAAAGATTTTAGATAAAGAATATTTGATGATTGAATTCTTGACGGCAGGCTATAAGCAAGAAAACTACTGGCAAGATTTCGGACAAAAATTAGCAAAACTTCATACACATACACACCATAGTCATGGACTAGACTTCAATAATTATATCGGCGCCTTACGTCAAAATAATGAATGGATGGAAGATGGTGTGCAGTTTTTTATTGAAAAAAGATTGAAAGTGCAGGCAGGTTTAGCTCTTTACGACCGTAAGATTTCTGAGGAAGTGTATGATAAATTTCAAACGCTTTTTGAAAAAATCCCTAGCCTTATTCCTAATGAAAAACCTGCTTTATTGCATGGCGACTTGTGGTCTGGTAATGTAATGACCGACAGCAAGGGCTTTGTAGCCTTGGTAGACCCTGCTTGTTATTATGGATTACGCGAAGCTGAATTGGCTTTTACTACCATGTTTGGCGGCTTTGAGCCTACTTTTTATGAAGCCTACCACGAAGTCTATCCTATAGAAAATGGGTTTGGCGATAGAATTCCTCTTTATAATTTATATCCATTAATGGTTCATGTAAATCTTTTTGGTGGTGGGTATTTAGATGCCGTTGAAAAGATTTTGAAGAAGTATTAATCATAAAACCCTATTATTAATTTCTATTGATATTTCTAAAAAATTTGTTCCCCTATTCATTATACTTAAATTTTATATCATAACTTTGCCTATAGATTTTATAGAATATACTCAGGCTAATTTAACAAACAATCTCATGAAATTTGAAACACTCCAACTGCATGCTGGGCAAGAAGTAGACCCTACAACCAATTCTCGTGCAGTGCCTATTTATCAAACAACAGCTTATCAATTCAACAATGCTGAACATGGTGCTAATTTATTTGCCTTAAAAGAATTTGGCAATATTTATACCCGTATCATGAACCCAACCAGTGATGTTTTCGAGAAACGTTTGGCGGCTCTTGAGGGTGGTGTGGCAGCTTTGGCAGTAGCATCTGGTCATGCGGCACAGTTTATCGCTATCAATAATATTACGACTGTTGGTGATAATTTTGTGACTACTTCATTTTTATATGGGGGTTCGTACAATCAGTTCAAAAACTCATTTAAAAACATCGGTGTGGAGGCTCGTTTTGCCAATGGTGATGATGTATCTTCTTTTGAAGCCTTGATTGATGATAAAACTAAAGCCATCTATTTAGAAACTATCGGAAACCCAAGCTTTAGTATCCCAGATTTTGAAGCTTTTTCTGCCTTAGCGACCAAGTACGATTTACCAATTATTGTAGACAATACCTTCGGGGCAGGCGGTGCTATTTGTCAGCCTATTAAACATGGTGCGCACATCATTGTTGAGTCTGCTACGAAATGGATTGGTGGACATGGTACAACGATGGGTGGGGTAATTGTAGATGCTGGTACATTCAACTGGGGTAATGGAAAATATCCACAGTTTACAGAACCTTCACCAAGCTATCATGGCTTAGTATTGAATGATGTGTTCGGTATCGGCGGACCATTCGGAAATATTCAGTTTATTATTCGTGCCAGAGTAGAAGGCTTGCGTGATTGGGGACCTGCTCAAAGTCCGTTCAACTCTTTCTTATTAATTCAAGGCTTAGAAACATTGACGTTAAGAGTAGAAAGAATTGGAGAAAATGCCTTGGCACTTACTAATTGGCTATTGAATCATCCAGAAGTTGAGCACGTAAATTATCCTGGTTTAGAAAATAGCCCCTATCACGAATTGGGTAAGAAATACCTTACGCGTGGTTTTGGAGGAGTATTCTCGTTCAAACTGAAAGGTGATAAAGCTAAAGCTGAAAAATTTGTAAATAGCTTACAATTAATTAGTCATTTAGCGAATGTGGGCGATGCAAAAACGCTGATTATCCACCCTGCTTCAACAACGCACTCACAGCTTTCAGAAGCAGAACAAATTTCAGCAGGTGTTGAACCTACTTTACTAAGAATTTCGGTAGGTATTGAACATATCGATGATTTGAAAGCGGATATCGAACAGGCTTTAGCGGCTTTATAGCTGTGAGCTTTGAGCCATGAGCTATCAGCTTTCAGTTGTCAATTTTCTTTACAAAAAACAAAACCAGTTGTTGACGTTTCAACAACTGGTTTTGTTTTTTGTATTAAAGCATCTATTTTCAAATTAACACATTTTCAAATCTTCAAATTATTTCCCATAAACTCCCTTCAAGAAAGTTTCAACATCTAGTGGCGTTCTGCCTAATAAATCTGCTAAATCAGAACTTACTTCATCAAACTCACCATCTTTGATTGCTCCACTAAAGCCTGCAAATAAACCAATGTATTGCGCTGGAACACCTGCATCAGTAAGTGTTTTTGAAAACTCTTCTACACTTGGGGAAACATACACTATTTGCTTACCTGTTATTTCTGAAATGATATTGGCAATGTCTTGATAAGAATAAGTTTTTGCACCCGTAATATCATAGATTTTATGCTCGTGTCCTTCACTGGTTAAAACGTTTGCTCCTGCTTCTGCCATATCTTCACGCCAAGCAAAAGCGGTTTTCCCATCACCAGCAGGTTGATAAATCACTCCTGTTTCTAGTACTTGCTCACCCACAAACATTGGTAATAGGTCGGTATATAAACCATGTTTTAGAATAGTATAAGCCAGCCCAGATGCTTTTAACCATTCTTCTGTTTTTAAATGTCCTTCAGCCACAAAAGCAATTGGCGAAGTAGCTGTTTCATTTTTACGTTGGAAACTAGTATACACCACATGCTTCACCCCTGCTTCTGTAGCAGCTTTTACTACATTTTCGTGCTGAGGAAGACGGTTCGCAATATCATTTCCTGACACAAAATATAATTTATCAATCCCTGAGAAAGCAGCAACCAATGAATCATAATTGTTATAATCGCCAACGATGATGTTTACGCCTTTGCTTTTCAAGTCTTCAACTTTGGCAGCGTCTCTTACCAATACTGAAATGTTTGAAGCCTCTGCTTTTCCTAATAAAAATTTTACTACTGCACTACCTAACCCACCTGTTACGCCTGTTACTAATATCTTGCTCATTTTTTTAATTGTTTATTTTAAAGCCTTATTGCATACTAAAAGTAATTAAGTTACTTTTGGAGAGTAAAAGTAGTTTGCATTTAATAATTAATCAAGAAGGCACTTAAAAGTTAGACACTTACTTCAACGTAATTATTACTGATAATCAACCCATTATGATGGAAAAAATAATAGAAAATTTTACAGTTTCAGCCAACTGTCCTGTTAGAAACGTACTGGATAGGTTTGGCGATAAATGGTCGATATTAATTCTTATGGTTTTAGGGCAAAACGGCACGATGCGTTTTAACGAAATCAATAAGACAATCGGAGATATTTCACAAAAAATGCTGACTGTCACCTTGAGGACTTTAGAGGCCGATGGACTAATATCAAGACAAGTATTTCCTGAGATTCCGCCTAGGGTAGAATACCAATTGACTCATTTAGGCTTTAGTCTTATTCCGCATATTAATAATTTAGCCACATGGGCAAACGAGCATATTGTAGAAATTAAGAGTTCTAGAGAGAAGTTTAAGGTGTAATGGCATCATAAACAAATTACTCCACACAAAATGCGTGGAGTAAATCTACACTACAACAAATTTATGAATCGTTAATTCCCTTTGTTTAGAAGAAGGGTATTAATCTCTTATTTTATCGACCTTTTGATGAGGTACCAGTATTTTTACGGAGGAATTTAATGTTGAATCAAGGTAAGCATTTTGATAGCGTATCTTTTACCTAATTCGCGATAACCTGCCGCATTAAAATGCAAATTATCGGCTGCATCAGTACATCCTGCGGAAGAAATAACATGAGCATTTGGAATAGTTTGCGGTAACGTAGCAATGATTTTGTTCATACTAGCACAAATGCCTCCTTGGTCTGCATTAACTGTTTCTCCAGCAAGCAATGGAACCTCCTCAGCTTTTAAATGAAGGTCATTCATAAGGTTATCATACACTATCTTTACTTTTTTAGTCCAAAGCGTATCATTTGTGTTGGATTCTCCCTGATGAAGCAATATGCCTTTAATCACACCATCCTTCTGTGCTAATTTGGCCATTTCTACCAAACGACCATACGGATTTCCGTCGTATTCTTTTATCATGTTTTTCATCCAAGACGGCGCAGTACTCGTATAAGTTTCAAAATGGTCTTTATCGAACAATTCGATTTTACAACCGCCTATCGCAACATTGATAATGCCCACTTTTATATTTTCAGGGAGGTTTTCAATCATCGTCCTACCAAAATAATCTCCGGGGGTAATTCCTGTACGACAACGACACAAAGGAGGAATGGCAGTATACCATTGCCCTTTGCTCCTACCCAAATTAGGGCAGTCAACAGCTTCCATTACTTGAAAGCGAGGATTGACGTTAACGGTATCTTGGGCTTCCACAGGAGCATTTCCTTCCATGTTCGACTGCCCGAAACTTAAGTAAATATGAAAGTTAGTATCTTGACCTAAAGCGGTAATACACGACGATAAAAAGAAGCTTAGTAGTAATGCGTACTTAAAAGGATTTTGTTTCATGGTTATTATTAAAATATATCAATATTTAAGGATATAAAGTAAGCCATTTAGTTTTTGTTTCATTAGCACATTTTAACATATATGTATCGAAAATGTTCAATCCCTTCTAAACAAAAGCTAATTTTATAACATTATAGATAGTGATTAGCATTGAGTAATAAGCATTCAGCTTTGAGCTTTTATTTGCCGATATATTTTATTAACTGAAAAAGGGTAAGCATCAAATTCGATGCTTACCCTTTTTCAGTTTTATTATTTCTTAAATCTCAAAGCTAATAGCTCATTACTCAACGCTATAAAGTTCCCTTTCTCATTTCTTTTACAGCATAATCAACTGAGCGAGCTGTCATTGCCATATACGTAAGCGATGGGTTTTGTGTTGATGTTGACGTCATAGAAGCACCATCTGTTACAAATACATTTTTACAGCTATGAATCGCATTCCATTTATTCAAGATAGATGTCTTAGGGTCTTTTCCCATTCTTGCACCACCCATTTCGTGAATATCTAAGCCAGGTGTACGGTTTGAATCGTTCGTTCTAATATTAGTGAATCCAGCTTTTGTATACATTTCCGTGAATTGTTCAAAGAAATCTTTCACCATCTTGCGGTCGTTATCATCATAATCAACCGAAATTCTCAGTTGAGGAATTCCCCAAGGGTCTACTTTCGATTTATCTAAAGCTACATAATTACTTTCCTTCGGAATAGTTTCGCCCATCATGTGCGAACCAACATTCCATACATTGTTATATGCTGGTTTCAATAAAGCTTTTTTCAAATCTTCTCCTAAACCACTTCTATCATCGTGCTGATAATGCCCAGCCGAGAACCCAGCCGCATAACCACGCAAGAAATCCGTTTCTTGTTTTTCAACGTTTCTGAAACGAGGAACATAAGCTGAATTTGGTTTACGTCCATCGGTTGTACTATCCAAGAATCCTTCGTATTCAGCATCAATAGTTGCTGTATAATTATGGAAGGCTACGTATTTTCCTAATAAACCACTATCATTTCCTAATCCGTTCGGGAAACGATGTGAAGTAGAATTCAACAATACCAAATTTGAATTTAAAGCGGCCGCATTTACAAAAATAATTCGCGCATAAAACTCCATCATTTCCTTGGTAGTAGCATCAATTACTCTTACGCCTGTAGCCTTG
Source organism: Arcicella aquatica (assembly GCF_034928825.1). Taxonomy (NCBI): domain Bacteria; kingdom Pseudomonadati; phylum Bacteroidota; class Cytophagia; order Cytophagales; family Flectobacillaceae; genus Arcicella; species Arcicella aquatica. Next base: position 35,681 of record NZ_JAYFUL010000033.1, read on the forward strand.
CCTTTTTTCTCATCATAAATGATTGAATGCACTACTGAATTCGGACGTAATGTTAGTTTACCTGTTTTAGCAGCCCAAGGCAACGTTGATGAATTACTACTAAAATAACCTCCATACGGACAACCACGTTCACAAATCGTTCTGCTCTGGCATTGTGCTCGTCCTTGGTCGTAATGCACTTGCTTAGGTGATGTAAGGTGTGCACAACGTCCTGTAATAATATGACGGTCTTTGTAGTTTTTGGCTACTTGCTCTTTAAAGTATTTTTCAACACAGTTTAATTCATGTGGGGCTAAAAATTCACCGTCTGGCAAACTAGGCACATTATCTTTATTGCCAGAAATTCCAGCAAACTTTTCTACATAACTATACCACGGAGCAATGTCTGCATAGCGTATTGGCCAATCTACAGCGAAGCCGTCGCGAGCAGGCCCTTGGAAATCGTATTCAGACCAACGCTGTGTTTGGCGAGCCCATAGCAACGATTTTCCACCAGTTTGGTAGCCACGAATCCAATCAAAGGGTTTTTCTTGTACATAAGGATGTTCGGCATCTTTTACAAAAAATTGTTCCGTACCTTCATAAAAGGCATAACATTTACTTACGATTGGATTAGCATCTTTTACATCTTTGTTAATACGTCCGTGGTGTTCAAATTCCCAAGGTTGCATCAAAGTAGTTGGATAGTCGATTACGTGTTTTACATCTCTTCCTCGCTCCAGTACTAGTGTACGTAACCCTTTTCCTGTAAGTTCTTTAGCAGCCCAGCCACCACTTATTCCTGAACCAATCACGATGGCATCGTAAGTTTGGTTCTTTATAGCATCTATATTTAAATTGGACATAATCTTTTTAAAATAAAATTTGAGAGTAGTAATAAGTAGTTATTAGTAAATAGTGATTGGTGAACGCTCTGCCGTAGCGGTAGCATTTCAAATTCCTAATTATCGATTGTTTATGATAAATGAAAACGTTGCTTAATTGTATTAATTACTCAATTAATGCGTGAATACATTACTTAGATGTTTAACCCATTAAACAAAATTTTGATATTATTTCTTGATGGGTACACAGCCATGAAAACGCCCTGGAACCATTTCAAAAATTCTTAGATTAGTCATCACATATTCAGAAACCAAGTATCCATCAATCGTAAGCCCTTTTACTAATTGAATAAATCCTTTGTCATCACTGTTTTGTGAGGTACTCATTTTCTTTAGAGTGTTTAATTTTTGTGTTGAATCGCTTTCTACAAAAGTTTTACCATTTTCTTTTTTTGATAATTCATCTACAGAAACAAGCCCTTTTGCAAAAACATCTTGTGACTTTTTATCATAGCAGTCTGCTACCATTTTCAAGATAAATTTATCTGCACCAAGCTCTTTTGCACCAGGTGTATCTGTTTTTGGAATAATAGTCTCTACGATTTCTGCCAATAAAGCCTCTTGGGAATAGCTAATCTTAAAGGTATTATTTTGAAGTGATTCTTTACTCCAAGCATTTGCCCAAGCTGGTAAAACGATTGTTCCCCCAATCGTAAGAGCCAAGTTTTTGATTGCCGAACGTCTTTGCATTATGTTAAGGTTAATTTATGAATACAAATAAAAGATTTTTTACCCTAGGGATTAGACTGAGTTATGTGGTTTTATCACCAGTTAAAATTCAACTTAGTAAAGGCGATTTTTCAACACTTTTAGCTTGAATCTATCATTTACCTTTTTGGAATAAAAATCAAGGCTTTAAGTTACAATATATAATTTTATTTTAGGGCAAACTGTATTTTGTAAAGATAGCTTTACGTAAATAATACCTATTTATTGTAAAACCGTCTAACCTTATAAATTTCCCATAAAATAAGGGTAATAAAGATAGGAAGAAGAGAATATTAAGCTACATGGATTTTGAGCAATGTGTTTTGTTGAATTGTGATTTTCTCACAATTCAACAAAAATTTAGCCCTGAACAGGCTGTGCATCTGGGAAAAATGAATGCAATTTCAATAAGATAGATTCAACCACCGCATCAGGACATGACGCTCCGCAAGTAAGCATAATCGTTACTTGTTCTTTTTTGGGTAAAAAATCACTCGTATTTTTTTCAGTTTTTGAATGTAAATCAAAATGACTGATGATATTTTTCGTTAGAATTTTATCGGCAGAAGAAATAAAATAAGTAGGTAGTTTTTGTTCACAAAGCTCTACTAAATGTGAGGTATTTGATGAATTATACCCACCCGCTACTATTACTAAATCGGCATCTTCTTTCAATAGCCCATAAGTAGCACTCTGGTTATCGTTGGTAGCATAACAAAGGGTATCTCGGGTATCTGCGAAATAGGCTGTTACATCGTTCCCTTCAATATTATGTTTTTGAACCATTATTTGCTTTAAATAATCAGCAATTCCCTGTGTATCAGAAGCTAGCATTGTAGTTTGGTTTACTACACCGATTCTTTGTAAATCTTTAGCTACATCAAAACCTTCTGAAAACTGTCCACTAAATTCTTCATAAAATTGTTCTGCTGGTTTTTCGCCTGTAATGTACTTTGCCAATTCAATGCTTTGCTTCATGTCTTTTACAACCACTGTGGCAGCATTTTCTTTGGCGTGCGAAAATGTGGCCCTGGTTTCCTCATGTGCAGGTTTTCCATGCACTACAATCGTATAATCTTTCTGACCAATTGCTGTAGCACGGTTCCAAACTTTTTCTACGAAAGGACAAGTAGTATCGTATTGATAAGCATTAATACCTATTTCAGAAAGGCGTTGTTGTATTTCAACTGTCGTACCAAAAGCAGGTACAATTACGACATCGTCTGAAGTCAGTTCAACCCAAGGTATTAATTGTTTACCAGAAGTATCCATGATAAAGCTAACCCCTCTGCTTAATAAATCAGCATTTACATCAGGATTATGAATCATCTCTGATAATAGAAAAATTCTTTTATCAGGGTTTTCTTCTATCGTTCTGTATGCTATTTCAACGGCATTTTCTACACCATAACAAAAGCCAAAATGCCTAGAAATCAAGAACTTTACGGTGCCGTAGTCTAAGACTGTTGGTGTAAAGTCTTTTTTGAGTTTATCTTGAACACGGCGTTTCTCCTTGATACCGCCGATGATAGTACTCTTGTATAGATCAGGAATCTGAAATGATTTCATTTTCTTCATTTTTCTTCGAGCATCTCCTTCTGAAGGAGCCTCCACCCGAAACAGTTCAATATCAGAAGAATTACTAATTACCTCCATCTCTTTAAACAACTTTTTTGATTAACAGTTTTCAAAGTTACACGAAAAGTGTAAAATCAGGCCAAATAATTATTAGTAATTGCGCAATGGGTCACTAAAGTAAAAGTTTTATTTCTTTCTAATAATCTGTTTTGTAATTTATAAATCCTATAAAAATTACCATGAGTAAATCTTTATTAAAATACAAAAATTACGATGTGCATGCTATCACAACGGTTTCGCCATTAGGAAAAATAAATGCCAACATTGCCACTTGGGTTATGCAAAGTGCTATGCAGGGGAAGTTTATTACAGTGGCTTTATACAAAACGGACTATACCATCGAATTGGTACGAGAAAGTATGATACTGAATGTAAATCTTTTGGCGAAAGACCAAGCTAAAAAGCTCATTACGAAACTGGGCAGGAAAAGTGGCAGGACTTCTAACAAATTTGTAAACTTACCTTTTGAGGTAGACGAAAGGGGTTGTCCCTACCTTACAGAAGCCATAGGTTATGTGCAATGTAGATGTGTAGGAAGTATAGATTCTGGCGACCACGAATTATTTGTCTGTGAAGTATTAACACAAAAAGTATTGAATCCAGATAAAGAGGTATTGACGAATGATTATTTAAGAGCCGAGGGATTGGTGAGGGGGTAAATGGATTTCGGCTGTCAGCTATCGGATTGGGGTATTATAAAAACATTTAAAAAACAAAACGGCAAATCTGAAGATTGCCGCTACATTTTATCTTATCATTATATACGAAGCTGTTTAAACTTTCCCTTTCGGATTAAACTAAGTCTTTTAGAATACTTTCACCTCAGAAACGGAAAGTTTAAACAGCTTCTACATCTCAAAACCGAAATCCGATAGCTGATAGCCAAAGTCAATTATTTTCTTTCAAAAATGACAGCAGCCCAATTGTTTTTATTTTCCGTATGTGTTTTGACTAATCCAGCTTCTTTCGCTACGCTTTCTATGTCCTCAATATCATGTTGATAAAAACCACTTACAATCAATTTTGAAGGGGCAGGTTTCATAAACGCTACATATTTTGGAATATCACGCATCAGGATATTCCTGTTGATATTAGCCAAAATAATATCGTATTGGTCAGCAGGTTCATCTTCGATAGTTCCTTGACGAATTACGATGTTATCACAATCATTCAATTGTACATTTTCACGCGAATTCTCGGCAGCCCATTCTTCAATATCAAAACCTGCTACTTCCGAAGCCCCTAATTTTGAAGCAAAAATGGCTAATATTCCTGTTCCACAACCTACGTCTAATACTTTTTTTCCTTGATGGTCTATCTCCATTTGTAAACTCAACACCATCGAAGTAGTTTCATGATGTCCTGTTCCGAAAGACATTTTAGGATTAATCAACAACTCATATTGAATAGTTGGGTCAGGCTCATGAAAATTAGCACGTACTCTCACACGACCGTTTGCTGCTAAGATAGGCTCATAGTTTTTCTCCCATTCCTCATTCCAGTTCTTTTTTTCTAAAGTCAAGTAGCTATAACTAATAGGAGTCATCGCTAAATATCGCTCCATAATTTCATCCAGTTGCTCTTCCGAAAACAAATCTTCTGTAATATAGGCGTTCAAACCCTCCGCTTCTTCGGTAAAAGTTTCGTAGCCAATTTCACCTAACTCAGCCATGAAAATATCCGAAAATTCTGGGTTGATGTTTAGTTTTACTTCTATGTAGTTCATGATTAAATTTTGATTTGCTTGTTTGCAGCCCCAAAGATAATATTTTCCAATGGCTTAATCTTAATATTTTGGGATGTAACAAATTTATGAACATACAAACAACATAGATTGTAATGAAATAAATAGATTGTATCAGACGTCTTTATTATTTGCTTTCGGAAAATTGAAAAGTAAAGAGGTAATAATAGGAATAAAGAAAATACCAACAGTCAGTCCTGAAATTACAATATCTGCAATATGGCTTTTTAGAAACTGACTAAAACCACTCTCTGGATAAAGATACTCATATAACGACAATAATAATTTTAACCCTAAAATAGCGATGACAATAAAAGCCGAAGTTTCTAAAAAACTGTACTTTTCCATCAATTTAACAAACCATTGTGCGATAAATCTCATCGCTAAAATACCAATAAATACCCCTATACAAACCAAAATAATATTGGGTGTAAACGCTACAGCCGCAAAAACATTATCGATTGAAAAAGCCATATCCATTAATTCTACCAAAGCTACTGTAGCCCAAAAAGTACCTAATGAACCAACAGTTAATTTATAAAGCCAATTGCTTTTTTTATCAATTAAATCATCTTCGGTAGTTTCAGTTTGTTTGCCTTTCCACCAGTCAAAAACTAGGTATAAAAGATAAAGCCCTCCAATTGGCTTTAGCCACCAAATACTAATGAGAATTGAAGCGAAAATCATGGCTATTCCTCTGAAAAAGTATGCGCCCCAAATACCATATTTTAATGCTTTATCTCGCTGATTTTGGGGTAAGTCCATTACCATGGTAGCTAAAACAGCCGCATTATCAACCGATAGTAAACTTTCGATAATAATTAAATTTCCAATGATGGCAAGTGAATTGCCAGGATGGTTGATTACATCTTGCCATAGGATGCTAATATCTTGAATTAACGAATTCATTTTAAATGAGTTAAGTTTTAAATTATTGATTTGCCATCGTGATTACCACTACTCTTCCACCGTCTTCTTTTGATAGTAATAGTTTTTTCCCATTAGTTAATATTACCATTTCGTTAATACCTATCATTTTATCTTCTGTTAAATCCTTGAGTCCTGTTAGTTTTTGGTTCACTAAAACCCAAGCATTATTATAAAAAGTAAAGTATCCAACGGGTTCTTTTTGGGCAGGTGTCAGGCGTTCGTTTCGGGTTATGTTACGATTTACATGCCACTGAAATAGATATTGATTGTTGTAAACCATCAGTCGATGGTTTTCTGGATGCCACACACTTGGTTTAAATTGGTGATATAGGTCTAATACAGGGAGTGTTCCTTTGTGGGGAGTACCACAAAAAGGGCATTTTGGCGTGGTGGTATTATCAAAAACGTACCACTTTTGTTCACAGGCTGTATTACTACAGGGCTGCATCAAGTCTGTAGTTTTTAATAGTGCCTGTTCCCACATATCGGCATTTGGGCGTTCGCTGGGATTGTGTAGTCCTTTGATAAAGGCTAGGTTAAATAACTCTTTTAGGTATGGCCCCGTTAGGGTATAAGGTAGCTTATTCACATCTGCCCAATAGGTATCCCATTTAGATATTTGGTTCATCTTGGGCCTGTTAGTAGCATCTGTGGGATGTTCGATAAACAAGGCTTTTTCGCCCATTGAAAGCAAATCATCCTTTTCTGTATCTAAATCATGCACTTTGCCTCCTTTTAGCGGATGCCTGTGTAGCAGATACATATAGATTAAACACGCCAAGGCGTGAAGGTCAGTTAAACGATTGGGTAGCTTGCGGTTAGGGTCTGTTCTGCCCAGATGTTTGGTAGCTAGTACCTCTGGAGCGATAAAGTCGGCTGTGCCAATTACTTCTGCTGCAAATAGCCCCGGCACTACTAAACCGTCTAAATCAATCATACAGGCAGACTTAGTAACTGGGTCAACCAAGACATTATTGTATGATAAATCCGAATGCGATAAACCCATTTGGTGCATTTTTTTTACGCCCCTAGCCAAATTGACACAAATCTGAAAATACCCCAACCAGTTACCCAATTCGCTTTCGTCCAAACGCAAAGGGAAAAGCTTATTCCTAAACTTAGAAGCAGCAAACCACTTTCCATTTTTTTCTTCGCCTTGAATTAAATCACTAGTAGCATAGCCTTTCTTAAAAAAGAATTTTGAGTTATATATTGGTACAATTAAACCCGTTTTGCCTTCAATTTCAATCACATCAGTAGGCCAACGATATATTTCTTCTAGGTAATAATCTCCTGCTTCTTTGGTTTTTATGGCATTGTAATACTGGGTTACAATCTTCGTAAGTCTTTCCTTTTGGTTAAAGTCTTGTTTATCTTTAAAAATAGCGACTACGTATTTTTTGTCAGGGCTAAAATACACATTTTTTGCCGTGCCACTCTTGGGGTTTCCGTTATCAACATATTGATAAGTGGAATCGTTGATGATGGATTTTACTGTAATTACACCCATTATTTAGGAGTTGTGAGTTGTAAGCGATGAGTTTTGAATTTGATATATTGCTAGTTAGCACTTTAATTCACAAAACAACGTCGTTTGTTTTAAATGTACTACTTTAACAATTGAAGCTGTTTAAACTTTCCGTTTCTAAGGTGAAAGTATTGTATTTTTGAATTGATTTTTTCAAAATTTGAGAAGCATAGCATCGCTACGTTGAGTAAATTTTGGAACAAGCTATGCTAAAAGACTTAGTTTAACCCGAAAGGGAAAGTTTAAACAGCTTCATTGGTAATTTATGAGCAGTCCGTCGCCGCAGTTTAACTTTATAATTACTAAATCGCTCATTCATTAAATCACTCAATTACTTAAAATATAACTGCCAATGTTCTGTCATCATGATTGCCAGAACTCCAAAAATCCATCCATGCCGATAGTTGATTGGCTATTTCGATGTTTTCGGGGTTGAAGGCTACTGTAATTTTTTCTTCGTTGTTTCCGCCTAAATCATCCAAAAAGGCTTGCCAATTTTCGATTTTTTCTAGGTTGGCTTCTACCACAAACTTAGGGTCGTAGATACCGTCGGTCATTAGCATTAAATACGAAAAGTCATCTACTAATTTAAAGCCAAAACGGGTGCTGAATTTATTGCTACTGAATATTTCAGACATTGTTATAAATCTTGTACCTCCGCCATACTCACCTACATCTAGCCAATTCATTAATTTAATCTCAGTCAAGTCTTTGTTCAACAGTCCTATTGGGCAGTCGCCCACCCCAAACGACAGGATGGCATAGCCGAAGTCATATTTCTTGAATAAAACAAATATCAGAGTAGTATGAAAATCCTTGAGGTTTGCTTGGGTATCTGTAGCAAAAGCTTCTAGCTGTTTATGAACAGTAAAGGCAGCCGTTCCTAATTTGTTATACACAAAAAGGTTGAGTTTCTTTTGGGTATCTTCGCCAATGCCAGCGTTATGTTCCAGTAGAAGATTATCAAACTCAGCAAAGGATGTTGCCGTTAAATTTTCAGAGAAATAGTCGATGATACCATCACAGGCTAGTTTTGAGCCTTTTCTTGAAAACTTGGCACTGCCTGCACCATCCGCAACGCATACTAGGTTCCAGCCCGTATCTGGAAAATGCTTAAAGGCAAAATCATCATCCCTAAACGAACCCACATTGGCATGCGAACGCCCCCTTTTAGATGCCACCACAATGTGCCTGTCGCCTAGTTTATCAAAAGCATCAGCCTTGTCTTGCTTCCAATAGTTATCCTCTTGTTGGGTGCTGGGTATATCTTTCCAAAGCGACTTTGGGTCGGCATTGATAATCAATGGAATGCGTTTTTCGTTCAATACTGAATCGTCGGCTTCGCCCCTCACTCTGAATTTCATAGAGATTTTAAAATCTCCGCTTTGGGTAGGCGTTCCATTGATGCTTTCAGACTCGTTGTCGTAAGCTAAACCTAGGTGTTCTAAATTTTCAAATTCTGTAAAAACAATGTTGTCTTCCTCCATACCGCCAAGTTTGCCCAAATCTAAAATGGCTTTATAGGGTTTGCCTACGGTAGCATTGGGTATTACAAGATGCGTTTCAATGATGTCCTGTATGATATTCTTTATTCTCCATTGCTCTATCATCATTTCTTGGTTTTCTTGTATGGTTTTTACGGCTTTAATATTGCTTTCATTTTGAACAAACTCCTCAAAAAATTGTTTTCTGCGGCTTGGTACTACTATGTTTATTTGTGCAAAAAGGGTGTCTATGTACTGCTTCGTTGTTTGGTTCATGGTAGGTATTATCCTTGGGTTCTGTTTACGTCAAATCCGCCACTACTAAAACCATAACTTCCGTGTACACCGCACGAAGGGCAAGTTGCACTTATTTCAGCTTCATTTTTATCATTTTCGTTTATATTTTGTGTGCCAACACAATGTAGTTCTCCACAGGCACACATCGCAAACGCGTATTGGTTGCCACAACATGGGCAGGCGGGCATCCCTACCAGTTCTTCTGTATTGATTTTTGCAGAGATACCGTTGATGTCTGTTAACTCGTTGTACGTATCATCTACTTTATAGGCTCCTACAAGCCTGTACGAAAGGCTTTGATAACTAAAGCCCATTGTATTAGCATTACTCAAAAACTTCTTGTACTTGATAAGATATGGTTTTTTAGTATTTTGGCATTTTCCTGCTAATACTACAAAATTATTATCGATATACTGCTGTGCGGGCTTGGCTTTAGCATCGGTAAAATCTATTTTGGTAAGCGAGCTATCGTCTAGCTTCGCCATTTCAAAACCACTATTATTGTTTTCTACACTGATGCTACTCGTTTTGATAGAGTCTGTAATCCACTTAAAGAATTTTCGGTAATCTTCGGGAGTGGCATTGTTGAACGTCAGGACGTTGTCGGTCAATTCATTTAACAAGGATAGGTCTGTACCATTGCCAAAAGAAATGGCTACCATGTTGGCCGTTTTGCCCCAATGCTGTTTCCATTCTGTTATGGCGGCTTTGGTATCATCTGTTGGCACGCCGTCTGTCAATAAAAATACAATGGGTTTCCAGTCGCCTTTTTGTTCCATGGTAGTTTTTACGATGTTTCGGCGTAATTCAAACATCAAATGCCCGAGTCCATTACTAAGCGAAGTTCCTCCTCCTATTGGAAATCGGGGAGGATAAAAACTTACTACTTCCTGTAAGGGTACTAAGGTTTTTGCTTGTCCCGCAAAGACGATAATGGAAATCCAAACGGTTTCGATAGCGTAAGGGTCGGTTTTGATGGCTTTGATGATGGTAGCGATACCATCTTCTACTTGCTGGATTGGGTCGCCCACCATTGATTCGGATACATCAATCAAGAAGTAAATAGGGAGTCGTCTCATTGTTTTACATTAAAATAATCGGTTCAACAATAGCAGAATTATTAATAATACAATTTGTGACATATCGACAGACAGCCCTTGCCCAACCTCAAAGGGTTTAAAGGCAGATTTTAGTCCGTTGAGAATAGGGGTAAATAAGCTACTAAAAAAATCAAAAGCACTTTTGAACTGACCGCCTAGTCTATCTTTATAAGGCAAAAGTTTTGAATAAAGGAATAAACCAACGATAAGGATATTGATTAAAATATGGAGTATTAGGTTCATTATATTACAATATTTATTTCGCTTGGAGGAGGAGGTAAAGCGACAGATTCGCCCGTACCTTGGCTTTTATTTCCTTGTTCTATGGTATCTGAAACCCATTTAAAAAACTGCTTCAAGGTAGTGCTATCGGCATTGTCTAAATGAATTACGCTATCAGTCAATTCTTTCAAGAGGCTATCGTCTGCTAGTTTGCCTGCGGCACAGCATACAATCGCTCCAAAATTAAGGGACTTTATTTGCGGAAGCATCTCTCTATACAGTTGCAAATCGTTGGGTTTGCCATCTGTAAAAAGGAATAATAGGGGTTTCCAGTCGCCTTTTTGGGTGGGACTGCCCTTGATAATATCCGTTTTTACTTTTTGATACAGCATCTCTAGTGCCTTGCCTGTGTGGGTAGGCCCACTCTGCGGACAAGTGATTTCGGGCAACTGAAAAGAGGCTAATTCTGTAAGGGGTACTATTTCTTTTACTTCTCTATCAAAAGTTACGATACATATCCACAGCGAATCCAGTGCCTGAGCATCCATTCTGAGGGTATTAATCATACCGCTCAGGGCATTGTTTAATGCTTGGATGGGTTCGCCATACATTGAACCAGAAGTATCTAATAGAAAATAAACGGGTAATCTTCTCATCTTAGGGGTCAATTAAACTACAATATTCAGTTCTGATGGTGGCGGAGGCAATTCTTTTAAGCCTTGCACTTCTTTACCGCTGTCTTCTACCTTGGTTGATGATACACCGATAGAGGCTGTAACCCACAAAAAGAATTTTGAAATACTGGCGCTATCTGCCGTGTCTAAGCTAACTACATCATTCGTGATTTGCTTCAAAATAGAAGTATCTGCACCACTACCAGCAGCACAAGCAATTGTAAAAGCAGTTTTATGCTTTTTAAACTCCGTTAATCCATGTTGCCAGTTATCTGTTGGAACACCATCAGTCATAATAAAAACCAAAGGCTTCCAATCACCTTTTTGTTCCATCGTGGTTTTAGCAACTTCTCGCTCAATACAATTACTAACTAATTTAAGGGCTTCTCCTAAAGCAGTTACTCCTGAGGCTTTTATATCAACCATCTGAAAAGAGGCTAAATCTGTCAATGGAATTATTTGCTGTGCACTAGTATCAAAAGTAATTACACTAATAAAAGCTGTTTCAATGGCTTGAGGATTTTGCCGTAATGAACTTATCATTACTTGTACACCATTTTTAACGGCTTCAATAGGTTCGCCATTCATTGAGCCAGAAGTATCTAATACTAAGTAAACGGGTAGTCTTCTCATATGCTTAATCCTTTGTGGATGATTGTTTAAAAAATTGTCGATAATAATGGATTTTTAATCTATCCATCATTATCGACAATTTACAATTAATTACGCGGAATGTTGTAGGTATTGTTACCATTGGTTGTACCAGTATTTGGAATGTTGTAGGTAGGTTGACTTGTACCATTACCTTGCCCAGGAATATTATAGGTTGTGCCTGTTCCATAAGATGAATCGTTATTATTGATTTGAGACATCACTACCTCGGTAACATCTTCGCCACCACTAAAATTATTATACAATGCCCCTATAGTATAAATAGGCCCCCACGGAATACCCCACCAACCCAAAAACAGGTTTATTAATATGCTAGTCCATGAATGGGTAAAGGTAGAGCCACCCGGTTCTATATAATAAATATCAGACGTCTGTCTGAAAGTAATGAGAATGATAGAAATGGTATGTTTAAAAAATACAAATTTACCACCTTGTGCTACACCATCTCTTAGTTCGGCAGGTGTTAGACCATTAGTATTGATTTCCATAGGGGTTAGGTATGATTATAAGTATGACTGCATGATTCTGTGAATGGTTTGTCCTAAGAACATATCTTCGGTGGCATCGCCAATGGCATCAAACTTCCATTTATCATTTCGTTTGTAGAGTTTGCCTAATATCAACGAGGTTTTGCCTTTGTACTGTGGTTCTGCGGCTACATTGTAAGAAGCAAAAACAGAAGTCACTCTAGTAGGCGAGCCTTCAAACATACGGATTTTAGCATAAGGGATTAAAGAAAAATCCTCTTTACCAGCATTGTTCAAGAAAAAGTATATTTTAGTAACACTAGGGTTGATTTTGGTTAAATCTACCGTAATAATTTCATTGTCTAGCCCGTCGTCACCGCCAGTATCGCCCTGCAAATCATCACCTGTATGTCTCATGGCATTATCAATCGTATTTAATTTACCCTTAGGTAAACCGAACTTCTGTAAAACCTCAATTTTATACAACGGCGAATAGATATGATCACACAGATTGTTGTTATCATCCACCAAAATACAGCTTAAATCTAAATCTACATTTTGTTTGTTGGTCGTTAATCCAAAAAAGCCTTTCGTTTCAATTGCTCCCCAGTTAGCCCCTACACAAAAATTAGTAAGTTCAGAGCCTGATTCTTTTCTTAGGTCAATTTTCTGACCTTTCGATAAATTAATTGCCATAGTATTAGTGTTTATTTTAGTTATATTTATTTAGATAATCTTCTAAGCCTCCTTTCATTCCAGAACCGACTGCCTCAAACTTCCACTCATCACCACGCTTATAAATTCTACCAAATTCAATAGCGGTTTCAATTGAAAAGTCTTCTTCTAACTCATATTTTAGTATTTCGATATTAGTAGTTGAATCAAAAACTCTAATGTATGAATTGCGCACTTGTCCAAAATTTTGCTTTCTATCTTCTGCCTCGTGAATAGTTACTACTATACAAATTTCAGTAACATTAATATCTATTTTAGAAAGATCTATTTTAATTTGTTCATCATCTCCATCTCCATCTCCTGTTAAATTATCACCAGAATGTTCCACAGCACCATCAGGTGTTTTTGAATTATTATAGAAAACAAAATGGTTATCTGATAAGATTTTTTTATTTGCACCCATTACAAAAATTGAAGCATCCAAATCAAAATCTTTTCCTGTTGAAGAACTGTTAGTATCCCAACCTAAACCAATTGTAAATTTAGGAGCAGTCAGAGACCCTCGCTGCCCTTTTTGTAAATTAATTGCCATGTTAAATAGTTATTATATTTTGAGTTTGAGTTATTTTTTGAATGTGTGATTCTAATGTAGTCAAATTCTCTCGATAAGCCTCTATTGTATGATAGCTATTGCCAATAGCCATATCATAAAGTAATTCAAGAAAACTATTATGATGATTTTGGATAAATATTTTGAATATAGTACTATCTCCACTTAAAATGTATTTTACAATCCTAGTATTAATGGCGAATCTTTCATTTTTGATGATGCCATCTAAATCTAAGATAGATTTTACACAATAGTAGTTTAAAAAGTTCTCTACATTAGGATGAATATTTCGGTTAGATAATTCGGCAAAGTATAAAAGATGGGTTTCGTTTTCTAAATTATATTCCCTTAGCATTTTTGTAATCATCTTTTCATGACTACCAGTTATTTTAATGTCATCCAAGAAAATTAACACTTTATCTTTCAGGAAATCTTTATCTATATGAAATTTATCATTACCAATTAATTTCATACGTTGTATTTCATCCAACTCTCCATAATCTTCCTTGTACGTAATACTACGAGTAACTTTTGTTTCTTGGACAACTTGGAAATTATTTGATGCCAGCCATCTGTTTAAACGAAATACAAAATAGTTTTTCATTGCAAATGTAGCTGTAGGAATAAAAGCAAATGGACTAGAGATAACCACTATCTGAGTATCAATTGGATATTTCATTAATTGGTCCTTAATAAAACCTTCTGCCAAACATGTACCAAATTCTTGGGCTATTGCATCATCTCCATATTTGAATTTGCTATAATGAGTAGGACTAAACCCTAGGCTTTCGATACTATTAATTTTATGTAGCGAATAAGTATTTTGCATTATTTTAATAAGTCAGAAATTGTATTTTTATTTGAGTTTATTTGAAAACTATTGATTTCTATAAAATTTGCGCCATAAATATCTGCTACTAAATTATCTCCAACATGAATAATCTCACTTGAACTTATAGGTCTATTTTCTTTTAGCGTCGAGACTTTATTCAACATCAATTCGAAAAATTTGGGATTAGGTTTTGATAATCCCTCTTCATCAGAATAAAGTTGAAAATCGAAAAGATGCGCCAATTCTAATCTTTCTAATACAACTCTTAATGTTGAGCCTTTGATGAATCCAGTATTACTCAAAATACTCATTGAGATTTCATTATTCTCCTTAATGGTTTTTAATGCATTTAGTGTGTTTTCATCATAAATTACAGGAATATATTGAAAGAAAAGTAACTCCATTTCATTAAGGAGCCATGTTATATCAAGATTATGGAAAATACAATCAGATTCGTTTATCTCATAAACAACCATCAAGTACATCTCCTCTGCACTAATATTTCTACCACTTTTCTGATTGACAGCATTAACCATTAAATCTATACGACGAAAAATGATTTCTACTTCTATTAGGGTTTTCTTTGAAGCGTTGAGATGTTTAAAAAAGAAAAATGCTCTTTCTTTTTTAAAGGTAGGGTTTGATTTAATAAGTGTAAGCCAAAGGTCGAATGAATAATGCTTGTATACTTTCATAAAGGGGTAGAATTAGTGTATTTTATTAAATTTAATAAAGGATTATTTAATAATTTGTCCTTTAAAGTATTTAGACAAGAAGAAAGCCAAATCTTCTTTATATCCAATTCCTGAAGCTTCAAATTTCCAACTATTATTCCTTTTGTAAAGTCTTCCAAATTCGATTCCTGTTTCTACTGAGAAATCTTCATCCAATTCATATTTTGCAATCTCTTGTTTCGTATCTTCATCAACAATTCTAATATATGAATTTCTGACTTGCCCAAAGTTTTGCTTACGAGCTGAAGCTTCGTGTATTGTTACTACAAAAAGAATTTCTTGAATATTTGGGTCAATTTTAGCAATATCTACTTGCACAGTCTCATCATCTCCATGTTCACTATTTCCTCCAGTAGGGTCATCACCAGTGTGGTGCAAAGCTCCATCAGGAGAATCTACGTTTCCATAAAATACAAAAAAATCATCAGCAGGAATAATTCTATTGGCATCTATCATGAAAGCCGACGCATCCAAGTCAAAGCTCTCTCCTGTTCCTTCATTAGGATTCCAGCCAAGACCTACACTAATTTTAGACAATCCAATATCTATTTTTTGCCCTTTTACTAAACTTATTGCCATTGTTTGAACTACTTAGTTATTTGAAGATTTCAAATATAACAATTTTTCTTTTTTACTTTATTTTTTCGATGAAAAATATTTTTCGTTTAATATTAGACTCTATTTTCTCTAATTTGAGTATTATTTCGCCCTAGTTGCCGACATATTTTTCTAAGAAATTGTTTAATATAGAATCAGGAGATAAGGTATTAAAATTAGGATGATTGTAAGCTAACATCTATGATAGTTGATAGATATAACACTAGAAGAATTGTTACACAGCATTTGTGAGTACAGTTGATAGTTAACGTAAATTCAATAAAAAACCCCTCAAACGTTACGTCTAAGGGGTTTTTTGTGGTAAAGGGCGGACTCGAACCGCCGACACACGGATTTTCAGTCCGATGCTCTACCAACTGAGCTACTTCACCTGAATCCCGCCTGTGTTTCGGGACTGCAAAGGTAGGAAACTTTTTTTTAGCACCAAACATTTTCTAAAAATAATTTCAAAAATTTTAAAATTATTTTTCAAATAGTATGCTTGCATAACAAATAGAAAAACCACATCTTTGTAACACACAATTAATTCAGTAAATTGTTAAAAAAATCACCAGATTTTCTTTAAAATCATCAAAAAGAGGTTCTGATACATTTTAATATTAAGTAAGCTAAACAGGCTTATTTTTCTGAACTATGCAAATCATTCAACAAATTCTCTTTGTAGCAGCTTTTGGTTTGGCAGCTTATTTTATTTCAAAACGCATACAAACCATTAAAAAGACCATTCAATTGGGCAGAGCTGAAGACCGTTCGGATAATCCTTCTGAACGTTTGCAGACAATGTTACGAATAGCTTTCGGACAAAAGAAAATGTTTGACCGCCCCGTCGTCGGTATTATGCACTTTGTCATTTATGCTGGTTTCTTATTGATTAATGTAGAGGTATTGGAAATTGTACTCGATGGTATCTTGGGTACTCACCGTGTGTTTGCTCCAGTATTAGGAAGCCTCTATCCTATCTTGATTAATTTCTTTGAAATACTGGCTTTCGGCGTATTCTCGGTTTGTCTTATATTTCTAATCCGTAGAAATATTACCAAAGTAGAACGTTTGCAAGCTGCACGCCACCGTGAACTCAATGGTTTTCCTGTAATCGATGCTAATACTATCCTATTTGCCGAAATCATATTAATGACAGCCCTCCTCAGTATGAATGCTGTAGATAGTATTTTACAAGAACGTGGCAACGAGCATTATCATCAAGTAGGCTCTTTTGTGATTAGCTCTTTCTTGAAGCCAATCTTTATAAACTGGAACGAAACAGCCCTCATTGTTTATGAGCGCACAGCTTGGTGGTTGCATATTCTGGGTATTTTGGGTTTTGCTTTATATGTTACTTATTCTAAACATTTACATATTTTCTTGGCGTTTCCGAATACATACTTTTCAAATTTGAAGCCTAAAGGTGAAATGTCGAATATGCCAGAAGTAACAAAGGAAGTACAAATCATGTTAGGCTTATCACAACCTGATGCGCAAGCCAGCACAGAAATTGCTCGTTTTGGTGCAAAAGACATTAAGGATTTGTCTTGGAAAAACCTGATGGATGCTTACTCCTGCACAGAGTGTGGTCGCTGTACTGCTGCTTGCCCTGCTAACATTACAGGTAAAGCTTTGTCTCCTCGTAAAATCATGATGGATACCCGCGACCGTCTGGAGGAGGTAGGTAGAAATCTATCGGTCAATGGGGGAATCTTTGTAGAAGATGGGAAGGCCTTATACGGAGATTATATTTCTTCAGAGGAATTACGAGCTTGTACCACTTGTAATGCTTGTGTGCAAGAATGCCCTATTAATATTTCGCCTTTAGATATTATCCTGCAATTACGTCGATATCAAATTATGGAGGAGTCTAGTGCACCTGCCTCATGGAATGCTATGTTTTCTAATTTGGAAACGAACCAAGCTCCTTGGAAGTTTTCTCCTTCTGATAGATTCAACTGGGTAAATGATGTAAAGTAACTAGTGATTTAAGGTGTACTAATTAGTTATGAATAACAATAAAATACTAATACTAGGTGCAACTGGAAGAACGGGAAAGCATCTTTTAAGCCTTGCTTTGGCAAGAGGATACGAAGTAAATATTTTAGTACGAGATATTCGAAAAATAGAAATCCAATCTGATAGGTTAAAAGTCTTTGAAGGAACACCAAGCGATTTAACAGTATTGGCAAGTGCTATCGAGAATTGTTCAATTGTAATTAGTGCATTAAATATTTCAAGAAAGTCTGATTTTCCTTGGGCTAAGTTACATACCCCCAAAGATTTCATTGAAAAATCAATTCAAAATATTCTTTGTTTGAGTAATCAATATCCTATTAAGTCACTTATTGTTATTTCAGCTTGGGGTGTTTCGGAAACAAGAAATGATATTCCATGGTGGTTTAGATTAATGATAGATTATAGCAATATTAAGTTTGGTTATGAAGCGCATGAACAGCAAGAAAAACTAATTAAATCCTCTAATTTAAATTGGACAATAGTTCGTCCTGTGGTTTTAACCAATTTCACTAAACAACATAAAGTACACATTAGCTTAAATAGTATATCTAAACCCAGTTTGTTCATTAGTAGAAAAAACGTGGCGAGCTTCATGCTTGATATTTTAGAAACAAAAACATTTATCCATCAAATATTAACAATTTCTGAATAATGAAACCATTGTTTAAGGTATTTATCATATTAATTGTCATTTGCTTTTTTGGCTATTTAATGGGTCCAAAGCCAGATGCTCCAATTATCAAAACTTACAGTTTTAATTTACCAAGTTCGTTAACCGACTTGGAAACTAAAATCAATACTGATAAAAAAGCCGTTGTGGGCATTCGTCACGATTGTGAAGCTCGTATTATTTGGGCTGATACTGCCCAAAAAGTAAAAACTAAACTAGCCATTGTATATATCCACGGCTTTTCGGCAAGTCAGGAAGAAGGCGACCCTGTTCATACTAATTTGGCAAAAAGATATGGAGCCAATCTATACTTGGCTCGTTTGGCTGGACATGGTATCGATTTGGGCGATTCTACTATGAAGAATGTCACAGCAGATGATTTTATTCAATCAGCCGAAGAAGCATTAGCCATTGGCAAAAAACTGGGAGATGAAGTAATTGTGGTAGGAACGTCTTTTGGTGGAGCATTGACATTGTATTTGGCTTCGCAACATCCCGAAATTAAATCGATTGTATTGTATTCGCCTTGTATTAAAATTTTTGACAATAATGCTGAGTTATTGGATAATCATTGGGGGCGGACTTTGGCGAAGTTAGTCACAGGTTCTGAAATACGAGATTTCCCTCCACACAACCCTATTCATGGCAGGTATTGGAGTACACATTATCATATCAATGGTGTAATTGCTTTGCAAAATTTCTTGACGAATATCATGACGCCAACAACGTTTGAAAAAGTAAAATGTCCAACCTTTATGGGCTATTATTACAAAAATGAAGAAGAGCAAGACAAAGTAGTATCTGTACCAGCGATGTTGAAAATGTATGACGAATTGGGTGTTCCTGCCAACGAAAAACAAAAAGTAGTTTTTCCGAATGCGGGCAATCATGTGATTGGCTCTTATGTTTTATCAAAAGACTACCAGCATGTACAGCAAAAAACTGAAGTGTTTTTAGATAAGGTGTTGAAGTAGTGGCTTACGGCTATCAGGTTTCGGTTATCAGTTCAATTTTCAAACGCTCAAATTAATCACAATGGCACCGAATCTTATTTTATATGCTGTTCCGTTTTTTATATTGACTGTAATTATTGAGGCAATTTTTATTACACGTGAACAAAAAGATTATTTAGAGGCTAAAGACTCCTTTACGTCTATGGCGTTGGGGATTGGCAATTTATTGAGCGGACTGATTTCTAAAACGGCTATTGCTTTTATCTTTTTGTATTTATACGAAAACTTTCATGTGTTTACTTTGGATGGTTCTGCTTGGTGGATGTGGGTTTTGGCATTTTTTGCTGACGATTTTAGCTATTATTGGTTTCATCGAGAAGCACACTTGATTCGATACTTTTGGGCTTCGCATAAAGTGCATCATTCTTCTGAAAAGTATAATCTGGCAACGGCGCTTCGTCAAACTTGGACGGGCAATATTTCGGGCTCATTTGTTTTTTACTTATGGATGCCTATTGTAGGCTTTCATCCGATAGTTATCGTGATTATGCAACAAATCAGTTTGTTATATCAATATTGGATTCATACCGAAACTATTGGAAAAATGTGGAAACCCTTTGAATTTATCTTTAATACGCCTTCGCACCATCGAGTACATCATGGCTCTGATGTGAAATATTTAGATAAAAACTATGCAGGGATTCTAATTATCTGGGATAGAATGTTCGGCACCTTTATAGAAGAAGAGGAACGACCTACTTATGGACTGACTACTAATTTAAAAACTTATAATCCTGTAAAAATTGCCTTTAGCGAATGGATTGATATTACTAAAGACGTTTGGAAGGCTGGTTCATTAAAGAATGCTTTTAATTACGTTTTTGCTCCTCCAGGTTGGAGCCACGATGGTTCTAGAAAAACAGCGAAGCAAATGCAGGAAGAGATAAATAATAAATAAACACTTATTAATAATAATGGATTTAAACGAGATTCTAACCCTAGCAAAAACTGATACTGAAAACAAAAACAAGGTTTTAATTATAGGTGAAATTACCCATGAATTATCAAATATTTTAACCCAGCAATCTGGCATTCAATTAACTAATTATCGATTTTCTATTGATGTATATGCGATAAAACATATTATTAAGAATCATGGAGTTCCAGAAATTGAAACACCGAAAGGTCAAGTAGCTATTACAGATGCTGACTTTAACCTAATTCCAGAAATTTTACAAAATCCTGATTTAGTTTTCTATGATGGTCAAAATAAATTAGGTAAAGATGTTTTTCAATTTCAGAAAATAATTGGAGATAAATATGTAATAATTAAAGAGGTAAGAACAGGGAAAAAACAATTAGCTTTAAATTCCATGCGTATAATAAAAAAGAACCATCATTTCTGACAGTTCCTTTTAAAAACAACGAGCGAGTGCCTAAAAATTAATTTTATCCCTCCTCCTAACGTCCTAAACGTTTTTGTTCATTACAAAGATAATAAATAAATTATGATTTGTCCTGTGAAATAACGAAGAAAATCAATAAAGATATGTTAAAAGAAATAGAATATAAAGTGCCTACCATGGCAGAAATGATGAGCCTTGGCGAAACACCTGAAATATTATTTTGGGTAGGTTGTGCAGGTTCTTTTGATGACCGCTATAAAAAAGTAACCATTGCATTTACAAAAATACTGAATCACGTAGGAATAAAATTTGCCGTGCTTGGCACAGAGGAATCTTGTACTGGCGACCCTGCTCGCAGAGCGGGCAATGAGTTTCTATTTCAAATGCAAGCCACCATGAATATTCAGGTATTAGATGGATATGGTGTAAAAAAAATCGTAACGGCTTGTCCACATTGCTTTAATACCTTAAAAAATGAATATCCTGCTTTAGGTGGAAACTATGAAGTAATTCACCATGCTACTTTTTTACAACAACTGATTGATGCAGGCAAAGTAAAGGTACAAGGTGGGGGTGAATTCAATGTCGGAGTGCCGACCAGACGTAAAATCACTTACCATGATTCTTGTTATTTAGGTCGTGCCAATGATATTTATGAAGCTCCGCGCTCAGTATTAGAAGCCTTGGATGCAGATTTGGTGGAAATGAAACGTTGCAAAACCAAAGGTTTATGCTGTGGTGCTGGCGGAGGACAAATGTTTAAAGAACCAGAAAAAGGCAAAAAGGACATTAATGTAGAACGCATTGAAGACGCTTTGGCTACAGGAGCAACCACAATCGCCGTAGCTTGTCCATTTTGCATGGTAATGATGTCGGACGGTGTAAAAAACAAAGAAAAAGAAGATTCTGTGAAAGTATATGATTTGGCTGAATTGTTATTAGAAGGGATGAAATAAGGAATTATTCTTCTGAATTACTGATTTTTATTGATGGCATGACTTGAAGTCATGCCATCAATAGGTTTAACTTTCCGTTTTTAACATCTTTTCAATTTCTTTAGCAGTTGAGCCACTATCTGTAGTTCCAAAAATTTGACCGATTTGCGGTGAAAATAAGTACTTCTCGTTTGTTTCTGAAAACTTTACCCAATAAAAATCTAAGAAAAAAACGATTGGTTCAATACTAAAATCAACCGAGCGTAAATAAGTTTTTTTGCCTTTATAATTGGAGACATAGATACATTTTTCATCATAAGAAATGGAATTTATCTTCATAAAAAACGTCAATCCTAGTATTGTAAAGAAGTATATAGAAACGCTTAAATCAGACATAAAAAAGTAAACTGCTTCAATAATGGAAAGCGAAAGAAACACAAAAACTATGATTCGGTACATCCGTACTGAAGCTCTTGCTCCAATATATTTTTGTTTAGACATAAGCCTTTTTCTGCGGTTTTGAATACCTAAATTAAGTCATTAGAAATAATATTTCTTTTTATTACTCAAAAGCCAAACATATATTTTATAAACATTTGATTATCAATATCATACCAACATCTTGGTTTGGTTTAATTTTATCCTTAACTTTGCAAAAATAACCTAAAGAGTAAAGACGCCAATCTTTGCTCTTTTTTTGTCGATATAAAATAATCTTACTTGACATTTGAAAGCTAAGATTGCCAAATACATGGAAACAGTAAAAATCACCAAAAAAGATATACGTAAACTATCGCTTGCTCAAATCAAAGATTTCTTGACTGAGCATGGCGAACAAGGATTCAGGGCTAAACAGATTTATGAATGGCTTTGGAAAAAATCGGTTCTGACTTTCGAAGAAATGACTAACCTTTCTAAGAAAACGCGTGAACTGTTAGAAAATAACTTTGACATCAGAGCAGTTAAAGTATCTGAAAAACAGGTAAGTTCAGACAGAACTATCAAATCGTCTTTTGAATTATTCGACCATAATTTAGTAGAAGGTGTATTGATTCCTGCTGACGATAGGATGACTGCCTGTGTTTCATCACAAGTTGGCTGTTCGTTGACCTGTAAATTCTGTGCTACGGGTTACATGGACAGGAAACGTAACCTTGACCCTGCGGAAATTTATGACCAAGTAGTATTGATTCGTGACCAAGCAGAATCGCATTATCAAACTCCTCTTACCAATATTGTGTACATGGGTATGGGCGAGCCTTTGTTGAATTATGCTAACGTATTATCATCAATCAATTATATTACTTCGCCAGAAGGCCTAGGAATGTCGCCTAAACGTATTACTGTTTCGACGGCTGGGATTGCAAAGATGATTACAAAATTGGGCGATGATGAGGTAAAATTCAATTTAGCACTTTCACTTCACGCTGCCAACGATGTAAAGCGTAACGAGATTATGCCCATCAACGAATCGAACACACTGGAAGCGTTGAAGGATTCTTTATTGCATTTTTACAAAAAAACAGGTAGTAGAATTACGCTAGAATACATTCTTTTCTATCGCTTTAATGATAGTTTACAAGATGCTAAAGAGCTTTGGGAGTTTGCCAGACAGTTTCCTTGTAAAATCAATATTATTGAATATAATCCCATTGCAGAAGCAAATTATACTAATACAGACCCGCAAACACTATCAAAATTTGCTCAGTTTTTAGAAAGTAAAAACATGGTGGTAAATGTGCGTCGCTCAAGAGGAAAAGATATTGATGCTGCGTGTGGACAATTGGCAGGAAAGAAACCGCCAGTAGTGAAAGAAGAAGTTACAGCATAATCATAAAGTATTCGGCAATAGCCATCATGGCGAGCACTAACATTGCTAAACAAAGAATTACTTTTCCTACCATACCAGCAATAAGCCCTAAAAATGAGCCAAGCGCCGCTTTTAGGGCTTTTTCAGGAGCAGCTTTTCCAAGGATTTCACCTAAAAATGCTCCGACGAAAGCCCCAATAAATAACCCAAAGCCTGGAATAACAAACAAGCCTACCAGTAAGCCAATCGTTGAACCCCAAGCACCATACTTAGTTCCACCAAACTTTTTTGTTCCCCAAATAGGTGCATAATAATCGAAAATACTGATAGCAATAGTAACTAAGGTAAAGAAAGTCAGTGTTTTCTTATCAAAATCTACATATTTGGAATAATGCAACATAAATAAGCCTATCAAGCTGAGTGGTGGCCCTGGCAGAGGTAAAACTGCACCAGCCAAACCCACTAAAAGGCATATTATTGAACCAATCAAGAGAACTATATCCATTTGGTTTTGAGTGATGTGTTGTGAGTTGTCTAGTACATTGGCTTAAAATTGATATACATTACTTTAAGCCTAACAACTTATTAATTTTATACCATTAATTTAAAGCCTTCTCCGTGAAGATTCAAAATCTGAATTTCAGGTTCTTCCTTCAAGAATTTTCTTAATTTGGTAATATATACATCCATGCTTCGGGCATTGAAGTAGGTATCATCTCCCCAAACCATTTTCAAAGCAAAACTTCTACTGACGGGCTTTCCCATGTTTTCACATAACAATTTCAGCAATGCAGATTCTTTTGCCGTTAATTTCTGAGATTCACCATTTCTTTCTAAGATTTGCTTTTCAGTATCAAAAGCAAAACCTCTGATTGTAAAGTGAGATATTTTTTCATTTTGTAACTCTAACTTCTGACTTCTTCGTAAAACTGCTTGCAGACGTGCCAGCAATTCTTCCATCGAAAAAGGTTTGGTCATATAATCATCTGCTCCTAGTTTAAAGCCTTGCAAAGTATCTTCCTTCATCGCTTTGGCCGTCAGGAAAATGATAGGCGTATCTTTATCAGACATTCTAACTTCTTTAGCCAACGTAAAACCGTCTTTTTTAGGCATCATTACATCAAAAATACAAAGGTCATAATCCTGCTGTACAAATTTTGTCAGGGCTTCGTCACCATCTTTAGCCAGAATCGTTTCGTAGCCTTTTATCGTTAAATATTCTTGTAGTAAAGTACCTAAATTGGGGTCGTCTTCGGCGAGGAGAATCTTTGTCATTTTAGTTAAATTGATTTTTATCTTTAATTTGTTGGTGTTTCGATATCGCTATTCATAGCAATACATCTTTCAATAATGGAGATTATCTACATGTTTTCAAGGGAAATACTTATAAATTTCCTTGCGGTGAGCTATCAAAATAAAAAGAATACTACCATCATCCTGAAGCTCAAAACCTATTCGATAATCACCAACTCTAACTCTATAATAGGTTTGGAAACCTTGCATTTTTTTGATATTAGGAATTTCAGAAAGAGAATCTGCACTTTCAAAACTTTCAATTAAAGACAATAGACGAACTTTTATTTTTTTATCTTTGAGCTTTTTGATACTTTTTTCAAATGACTCATCAAATTGCAAAATCATTTGCTTAAATGTTCTAAAATAGAGGCTTTTGATACTTTCTTGCCTGTTTTCTCTTGGGTCATCATCAAACCTAACGTCAAATCTTCAGCAATTTCAGGATTAAGAACCTGTGCCTTATCACCCATTTTTTTTACTAATTCAACAAGCAATTTACTTGTCTGCTTAGACTGTGTTTGTATAAGAAGCGTTTCCATATTTTTAGTTTTGTAAAAGTAATTTTATTCTTTTATGTATCTCGCACTAACTTGTTGAACATTTCCTTATTAACTCTTAATTTTCATCATCAAATACAAAATATTCTACTATACTTATATTGGCAAAATCACTTCAAATTCACTTCCTTCACCAAATCTACTCACTACATTTATACGTCCATGATGTTCCTCTACCATCTTTTTCACATAGCTCAATCCCAATCCAAAACCCTTTACATCATGCAAATTACCAGTAGGAACGCGATAGAATTTTTCAAAGATATTCTTTATCGACTCCTTACTCATTCCAATACCTTTGTCTTTGATGATAATTGATATTCCCTTTTCAGTATTTTGAGTAACGATGGTAATTTCAGGCTTTTCGGGTGAATACTTATTGGCATTATCCAATAGGTTAAAGATAATATTAGTCAAATGTACTTCATCTGCTTCAATTTCTGTCTTTTCGGCCTGTAAATCTAAATCAATTGTACCTTCTCTAAGCTCAATTTGTGGACTAATGTTTTCTAATACTTTCTCAATAATTTCGTGCACATCCACCGTTTTTAGCTTCAACTGCACATCCCCTCTTTCCATTTGTGCAGTTTGTAGTACTTTCTCAACTTGCGAGCCTAGTCTTTTGTTTTCATCACGAATAATCCCTAAATATCGTTTAAACATCGATGGACTAGCCGCCACGGCTTCGTCTTGGAGCATCTGAGTAGCCAATGAAATCGTAGAAATTGGTGTTTTAAACTCGTGGGTCATGTTATTGATAAAATCATTTTTAATGTCTGCTAATTGCTTTTGTTTCACGATCGTATTCACAGCTACATAAAAACAACTTAATACCACCAAAATCAATAACAAGGAAGTAGCATACATCACCCAAATATTACGGATAATATAACGGTCTTGATTAGGAAAATATACTCTCAAATAGTTTTCAGAATTAGCATAATCATTCGGGAACAAATTAACAGTATACGTATCCTTATCGTTTTTCAAGCCCGTCATTTTGTATTTCATCGAAGAAGCATAATGTAAATAGTTTGGTTCTTCCTGACTGCTGATACCATATTCAAAAGGAATTTCTATTCCCTTCATTTTGATTTCATATTTCAACAGAGAATCCAACACCATATAATTGATTCTGTCATAAATACTCCTTTTTTTGAACAGAAAATCATTAAAAACCTCCTTAGCCATTTCGGCTTTATTCATTACCTTATCCTCTGTTTTTAATGGCTCAATAATCTTGTCAACATGTTTTTTTACAAGCTTTTTTCTTTTGGCTGCTAGCAAATCAGCCTTTCGCATAGAATCCTGTTTCTGTAAACTATTCTGATGTTGCTGAAGTGCCTCCGAAAAAATCTCGTCTAATTGCTTATGTTCATTCAATCGATTCTGAAAATCTTGAATATCAATATTCATTGAAAATTCCTGATATTCTCTAATCTCCCCATTTGGCAGAATCTCCGTCCCCTTTGATACCAGAATATCTGAAGGGAAAGGCGTACGTGCTACTTTATCCAAACCAATGGTTGATTGGTTCGAAGTGGTTTGCGCAGGCACTTTCTGTTTAGGTGCTTCCTGTACCTTTTCTTCTACAGGCTTTGCTATCGCCAACAGTTGCTTTTGTTTTTCTTCTGCCTCTACTTTCCTTTGGACAAAGTAATAGAATTCTTGTTTGCCAAGCTTCCGCACCACTTGTTGCATGGCGTCTCTAACATCACTTCCAAACTGATCATTTTTAGAGCGAACCGTAAAACCCAACCAATACATTTGAAAGGCGATTAAACCTAACAGTGCAAAAGCCATCAAAGCAATAATATATTGTATTTTTCGCTTAGTCATTCTTAATAATTAGCATTAATCATACTCTTTTTACTACACCTAAATTAGTTTCAAATAATTTTCATGCAAAAAAATATACTCGAAAATTGACTTTGCAACATTTTCATTTTTAGTGTGTCTGTTTCAGAGCAACAAAATTAAACTAAATCTTATGCAATTTATTTCGTTTAACATCTTTTAACAAAGTTTAAAGGTTTGATATATAATAGGTTGATTAAGTTTGTTTTATATAAATTTTAAATGTTTTTTTTAATCAAAATCCAACATTCACTATGCAAAAGAACATCAAAATTTTCGGGACAGCCATCTTATTTGCTGTAAGTATAACAGCAATGGCTCAAAAAAGTACTTCGCAAAATATTGAAGAAAAAGATGGGAAAATCAAAATCCATGTAGAGACTACAGAAAACGGACAAAAACAAGTATTCGACCGTACTTATAATGCTGAAGGTTTGAATGCTGAAGAAAAAGAGAACTTAATCAATAACATTACAGATTCATTATTTTCGGCATCGGGCAATCATACCAGAAAACAGATTAGAATTAAAGTAGATAGAAATAGTGATAGGGCTATACAGATGCCAAGAAACGCTAAACGCATCGAAATCTATAAAGATGGAAAACGCCTTGATAAAAACTTCAATGATAATGATGTACATGCATTTAATTTCGATTTCAAGAATTTAGACGATGACAAGCTGATAGGTTCATTAAAACCTGCCATGAAGGAATTCAATTTTAAAATTGATAATGACTTTAAAGATTTTGAACCATTCAATGAATCAAAAACAGTAAAAGCATTGAAAATATATCCTAACAAGCCTTTTGACAACAAGCTCAATCTTAAATTTTACACACCTGAAAAAGGTGATGTCAACGTAATCGTGACAGATGTAAATGGTAAAGAAGTAGGTACGCAGAAATTTAAAGATTTCCAAGGAGACTTCATGGGACAAGTAGAATTAAAGAAAAACACGAAAGGAACACTCTTTGTAACCGTAACACAAGGTGAAGACGGTACTGCAAAAAGAGTAGTTATCGAATAAATATAATTGATTGGTCAGGGTTTGTTTTTAAAAGAGTAATTGTCAGAAATGGTAATTACTCTTTTTGTTTATAATAGTTGATAAAATAAGAGGACAGAAAAATTTATGTTGAACAGTTTATAACAATTAAAGTAGGATAAATTACCCTAATAATAATTCACTTCTTAGTTTTATGCCCTATAATGCATTCAGATGCATAAAAACCTAAAAAAAAGTTTAGGACTTAATCCAAACATAATCAGCGATTTATAAACTTTTTGAAAATTTTTTGTTATTTTTTTTCATAAAAAGCTTGCACAGGTGATTTATAAGGCATAATTTTGCACCACAATTCAACGGAATTATAAGCGAAAGTAGCTCAGCTGGTAGAGCGCAACCTTGCCAAGGTTGAGGTCGCGAGTTCGAACCTCGTCTTTCGCTCAGCTTATCGAAGCACCGTAAGGTGCTTTTTAAGTTTAAGAAGTTAGAGTAATTACTTTAATTTCATGCCAGGGTGGTGGAACTGGTAGACACGCAGGACTTAAAATCCTGTGAACGCAAGTTCGTACGGGTTCGATTCCCGTCCCCGGTACAGTTTAAAGAGGGTTTTTACAGTAAAATGTAAGAACCCTTTTTTATTTGGTACAACATAGGTACAACATTTTTTTCGCATAAATTAAGGGTAAAAAAACTGCAAATTCCCTGAAAAAATTATTAGCTTTTGTTCAAGTTTCCACTTCCTATCGTTATTCTTTTCTTATATAAATAAATCACTCATCACATAAACATGATTGTTGAATGTTTGCTTTTTTAAGAAAACATCTATTAACGTCCTTGCATCATGTTACTCGAATTCACAGTTGGTAACTATCATTCAATTAAGAATAATAAGAATAAAACAATGCTTAGCCTATTCGCTACTCCTATTACCCTGATTTACTATATCTGGTTATTGATAGTAATTGTATTATTTCTACTTTGTAAATGATACTGGTATTATTAAAATGGCACAAAAAGAAAATAAATGGCTTTTTTAAAATCTAGCTTATAGACTCGTTTTTTTCATATTTATTAATAAATCTCTATAACTTTAGGAGTTTCTATATTTTTATTTTTTTAATAATACATTCTATGGCACAAAACAAAGTAGAAGGCATTTGCGGTATTTGTGGTCAATTTGGACAATTAACGTTTGAACATGTCCCTCCGAAAGCAGCTTTTAATAAAGGAAAGTTTGTAATTATACCGAGTGAAAAATCAATACAATTAGGACTTAATGAGGAATTTAAAGGCCCAGTATTTCAAGGTGGAATTGGATTACATTCATTATGTGCCAAATGTAACAATGCAACTGGTAGATGGTATGGCAATGATTATGTAAGATTTGCTTATCAGGCAGCATTAATACTTCAAAGGTCAAAGTTTAAGCCAACATTGTTTTATCCTTTTCATTTGTCTCCGATAAAGGTATTAAAGCAAGTAGTTTCTATGTTTTTATCTATAAATCATGATGTGCCATTTAGAGAGGATCACCCTGAGTTAGTAAAGTTTGTACTTGATAGGAATGATAAGTATTTAAATCCAAAGTATAGAATATGTATGTACTATAATTATGAAGGGATAAATAGGTATCTTCCCTTTACAGTAGTAATGAATGTAGAGGGAATAAGTAAACCTGTACAAATGTGTGAAATATCATATCCCCCTTTTGGTTTTGTGTTTACATTCGATAGCTCACCTTTACTTGACGAAAAACTATTTGATATTTCTTTCTTTTCACGATATGACTTCAACTACTCTACCCGATGTTTTTTATTAAATATTGATAATGAGATAGTTGTATTTGAATCCACCGAGTAAATATATTCAAAAGCTCTTCCCAGATTTTCAAAAATCCTTGATTGATGTTTCTA